>JAFOJB010000376.1 GCA_017420455.1 Blautia sp. | reverse complement strand
TCGGAGTTTTCCATTCTCTGAATATGGGTTCCGCAGGTCTTTGCCTGCGGTTTCATTAACTCTGCCAGTATAGCATAAACTGGATTTTCTGTAAACACAAAAAAAATATTTTTTTCCGTGAACTGCAGCGGCTGCAGTTCATGGCCTCACCGGCCGAAACCACATCAGTTCATGGCCTCACCGGCCGGGAACCGATGTGGTTTCGGCGTCTGCCGGCCCTCCTGACTGCAGAAGAGCATTTGTCCGCGTCTGCAGGAGCTCCCTGCCTTTTTCGACATCGCTGCAGAGCTGGGCTTTCAGGGCGTCAAGGCTGTCGAATTTTTTCTCCGGCCTTAAATAATGAAGGAATTCCACCTTCGACCTTCTGCCGTAGAGATCCCTGCTGCATTCATATAAATACGATTCCACCCCAAGGGCGTCCCCGTCTACCGTCGGTTTTACGCCCACATTGGTGATTCCGTAATAGATTTCCTCTTCAAAATGATTCCTGGTCAGATAGACTCCATAGGGAGGCATAAGCTTCTCCGCCGGGGGAAGAAGATTCGTAGTGGGAAGAAGTGCCCTGTGTCCCAGGCCTCTTCCATGGACCACCGTTCCCGACAGGAAAAATGGCGTGCCGAGAAGCTTTCCGGTAAGCTCCATGTTTCCGCGGCCCAGTTCCCGTTTGACCAGCGAGCTGCTGATCTTCTGATTTCCTTCCATCTCGCTGGGGATGATTCTGGCCAGGAAGCCGTATTTTTCTCCCAGGACTGACAGAAGCCCCGGTGTCCCCGTCCGCTGGTAACCGAAGCGGTAATCCTCTCCCACGATCACACAGGCGGCATGAAGTCTCTTCACCAGGATTTCCTGGACAAAGGCCTCCGGTTCCATATGGCGGATCCGTTCATTCAGCGGGCATTCGATCAGACAATCCAGCCCCATCTCCTCTGCAAGAGCCCTTCGCTCCTCCCTGGAAAAAATAAACTGCTCTCCCAGGGTAAAAGCTGTCATCACTGCAGAAGAGCCGTTCTTCTTTTCTTCTGTCGCCGCCTGCACCAGCTTTCTGTGTCCGCGGTGAAGGCCATCGAATTTTCCCAGTGTCACGGCGCTCTTTCCGAAGATCGGAAAGTCTCCCTCTATCCGTAAATAGTCCATCGTTTCTCTGCCCTTTCTCTCCCGGAACAGTATGCTCCGGTCAAAGAAACATCTTTACCGGCCTGTAAAATCTCCTTTTAGCAGACCACTCATAAAGTCCCGTAAATTTCCCATCGCTCTGGTATACCCGGATCCTGCCCCGCAGCTTCCCGTCCCCCGGCAGCTGCGCCAGGGTGATCCCGGCCTGCCCGCTTTCTCCGGCAGATGATCCCGCCTGCTGCAGCTGCTCCTCTGTCAGCGGATTTCCGTTCTGCAGAAGACGGTCAGCCTCGGGAATACAGATGGTTCCGGGATAGTCTCCCAGGATTTCGTCTGTCGGGATCACCAGCGCCTGTGCCCTGTTTTCCTCCATTGCCGCCGAAACCTCGGAAATGGTATGACTGTCCTCCAGGGTGAAGCTTCCGGAAGCCGTGCGGATCAGCTCCTGCATACAGCCGCCGCACCCCAGCTTCTCTCCGAGATCGTTGCAGAGCGTCCGGATATAGGTCCCCTTGCTGCAGGCAACCAGAAGAGACGCCACAGGATTTTCCCAGGAAAGAACCTGAAGCTCATAGAAGGTCACCGGCCTTTCTTTTCGTTCCACCGTGATTCCCTTCCTTGCCAGCTCGTACAGCCGCTTTCCTCCCTGCTTTACTGCGGAATACATCGGCGGCAGCTGGAGCTGTTCTCCCAGAAAAGAAGCCAGCGCTTCCCGGAGCTGTACCTCTGTCACCTGTACTTCCTGTTCTGAAATGACAGTTCCTGTCATATCCTGTGTATCGGTCGTGACTCCCAGGCGGAGAACCGCATGATAGGTTTTCTTTTTCTCTGTCAGAAACTCTGTCAGGCCGGTGGCATTCCCCAGCGCCACGGGAAGTACTCCTGTGGCCGCGGGATCCAGGGTCCCTGTATGCCCGATCTTCTTCATGTGAAGGACGTGCCGGAGCTTCGCCACGACATCGGCAGAGGTCCAGCCCTTCTCTTTGTTGATCACCAGAATTCCGTCCATTTTTTGTCTGTCGTATCCTTTCACAGCTGTTTTTCGATCTGCTCCAGAATATTGTTGATCACATCATAGACAGATCCGTTCATGTTGCACCCGGCAGCGCGGATATGGCCGCCGCCGCCGAAATATACCGCTACCTTGCTCACATCCACAACCCCGTTGGAGCGCAGGGAAACCTTATAACACTGGGGTTCGTTCTCGTAGAAGAAGATAGCCGCCTCTACGCCCTCCGTGAGCCGCAGCTGGCTGACGATCCCATCCAGATCCTTTCCCTCCACCCCGTAGAATTCCATATCCTTGTACCTGATCCAGCCGGCGATGCATTTCCCGTCCAGAAGCATGATGCTTTCCGCAAGGACCCGGCCCATGACCTGGTTTTGTATATAAGTCTTCTGATAAAAGCTTTCGTCGATGATCCTGCTGAAGGGAACTCCCTTTTTCATCAGCTCCCCTGCCACAAAGAGCGTTTCCGGATTTGTGTTCTGATACTGGAACACGCCCGTATCGTGGATGATGCCGGTATAGACAGCTGTGGCGATCGCCTGATCTACCTTATCCTTGTCCAGCAGGGCGTACAGAACCTCGGAGGCAGAGCTTGCGTCCCCCACCACATGATTCACTTCGGCGAAGCCGAAATTGCTGATATGGTGGTCGATGCACACCGTCCTCTTCGCGGTGTCAAAGCACTCTCCCGCCACCCCGATCCTGTCCCTGGAGCTTACGTCGCAGGTGATAAAAAGATCATAAATCACCGGTTCGGTACAGGCTTTTCGGATCTCCCGGAAACCTTCCAGATAACTGAACTGTTCCTTTGGATCTTCCAGATAGATATCCGTATGGATCTTTGGATACCACTTTTTCAGATACAGATACAGTGCCATACAGGAGCCCACACAGTCCCCGTCGGGACGGACATGTCCTCCGATGCCGACGCTGTGTACCCCCTCCAGTACTTCACTGATATTATTCATCCAATTCCCCTCTTTACTCCTGCGTGTCGTTCTCTTCCTCTGCGTCGGATATATTCTTATTCACTTCATCGATCAGCCTGGACATATGGACACCGTATTCAATCGACTCGTCCAGGAGGAAATGGATCTCCGGCGTGTTCCGAAGATTCATGTTTTCTGCCAGACGATGGCGGATAAATCCCTCTGCCTTCTTCAGCCCGGCAAGAGTATCCTTCTTTTCCTCCTCCTTGCCAAGGACACTGATATAGGCCTTGCAGGTCTTCAGGTCGGGAGCCACAACAGCTCCCGTCACAGAAGTCATCGGATGCACGCGGGGATCCTTCAGCTCATTGCGAATGATGCTGCTGAGCTCCTTCTGGACCTCCGCATTGATCCTGGTATTTTTTATACTGTTCTTTCTCATGGATTACCTTGGTACCTCCACCATGATATAGGCTTCGATCTGGTCTTCCTCCTTCAGGTCGTTGAAGCCGTCGAATACAAGGCCGCATTCGTAGCCCGCACGTACTTCCTTCACATCGTCCTTGAAACGCTTCAGGGAGGCAAGGTCTCCTTCGAAGACCTGTTCGCCCTCTCTCGTGATCCTTACCTTGCAGTTTCTCTGGAAGATACCGTCCAGTACATAGCTTCCGGCGATGGTTCCGATTCCGGAGGCCTTGAACAGCTGTCTCACCTCCGCATGGCCGATCACCTTCTCCTCGTAGACCGGATCCAGCATTCCCTTCATGGCGGCCTCTACGTCCTCGATGGCCTGATAAATGACCTTGTACAGACGCATATCCACCTTCTCCTGCTCTGCCATCTGCTTTGCAGTGGCATCCGGACGGACGTTGAAGCCGATGATGATGGCGTTGGTGGTTGCTGCCAGGGATACATCGGATTCGTTGATGGCGCCGACGCCTCCGTGGATCACCTTCACGACTACCTCTTCGTTGGAAAGCTTCACAAGGCTCTGCTTCACTGCTTCCACAGATCCCTGTACATCGGCCTTCACCACGATGGGCAGCTCCTTCAGATCGCTGGCCTGAATCTGGTCAAACAGGTTGTCCAGAGACAGCTTGCCCTTTGTCTCCTCCAGAAGACGGTTCTTGTTTTCGGAAACAAACGCACCTGCGAAATTCTTGGCTTCCTTATCGCTCGGGAAGGACATGAGCACCTCGCCGGCATTCGGCACATCCCCGAGTCCGAGGATCTCAACCGGCGTGGAGGGAAGCGCCTCCTTGACGCGGCGGCCCTTGTCGTCCATCATGGCGCGGACCTTGCCGCTGCAGGCTCCAGCCGCGATGAAATCTCCTACGTGCAGTGTTCCCTTCTGAATCAGGATCGTTGCCACCGGGCCTTTTCCTTTATCCAGCTGTGCTTCGATGACCAGACCTCTGGCCGCTCTCTTCGGATTGGCCTTCAGCTCGCTCACCTCTGCAGTAAGCAGGATCATCTCCAGAAGCGTATCGATTCCTTCCCCTGTCTTTGCGGATACCGGGACAGATACCGTGCTTCCGCCCCAGTCCTCGGGAATCAGCTCGTACTCGGACAGCTCCTGCTTTACTCTTTCAATATTCGCGCTGGGCTTATCGATCTTGTTGATGGCAACGATGATCTCTACGCCTGCTGCCTTTGCATGACTGATGGCTTCTACCGTCTGAGGCATCACGCCGTCGTCTGCCGCTACTACCAGAACCGCGATATCCGTGGCATTGGCGCCGCGCATACGCATGGCCGTGAACGCTTCATGGCCGGGCGTATCCAGGAAGGTGATCTTCTGTCCGTTGATGGTAACCACATATGCACCGATATGCTGGGTGATTCCGCCTGCCTCGCCCCGGGTCACGTTGGTATTCCGGATGGCATCCAGCAGGGAGGTCTTGCCGTGGTCGACATGACCCATGACACAGACTACCGGAGGTCTGGGCACCATGTCGGATTCCTTCTCCTCGTCCTCCTTGAGGAGCTCCTCGATCACATCTACCTTTTCTTCCTTTTCTGCGATGATATCGTATTCCAGGGCAATCTCCTGTGCCTTCTCGAAATCGATCTCCTGGTTCACAGTGACCATGATTCCCTGAAGGAACAGCTTCTTTACAATCACAGAGGGCTGCAGCTTCATCGCGTCCGCAAGCTCCCGGATCGTAAGCTTCTCGGGAAGGATGATCTCCTTGATCTCCGGCTTCTTCTCCTCCTGCTTCGGCGCTGCCTGCGGCTTCTGAAGCGGCTTCTGCGGCTGCCCCTGCCTGGTTCCCTGTGCCGGCCTTCTGCCGGTCTCTGCGGTCTTGTCAAATTCCTTCTTCTTGTTCTTGTTCTCTCTGTCTCTTTCTCTCTTGCTGTCCTTGGTATTCTTGGAAAGCTCGGGAGTAAAGCCTGCGTCGGCGCCGGACCTTCTTGCTCCCTGGCGCTGGCCGCCCTGGTTTTTCTGGCCCTGGCCGCCGAAACGGCTGTTGTCTCTGTCGCCGTGGTCGTTCATGCCGCGGTCGCCGCTTCTGCTGTCGCTTCTTCCCTCATAAGGCCTTCCCTGGCCCTGAGGACGCTGCTGCCCCTGGCCCTGCGCGCCATAGCGCCTGGTACCATCCGGACGGCTTCCCTCTGTCCTGCCGCCCTCCGGTCTGGAGCCGTCGGGTCTGTTATAGCGCCCCTGGCCGTCCGAGGTTCTGGGGCCCCGGTAGCCCTCTCCGGACCTCTGAGGTCTTGCCTGCCCCTGGGAAGCGCCGCTGCCGGGCCTTGTATCTCTGGAATCTCTTCTGTCTCCCGTTCTGCCATCGCCATAGCCCTGGGATGTCCTGTTATCCCTGTAATCGGATCTCTGCCCGTCTCTTCCCTGCCTCTGGGCCGGTCTGGCAGAACCGTCTCCGGAAGGTCTTCTGTTCTGCGCCGCAGCATTTCCATCCCTCTCGGGGCTCTTCGATGCGGGCCGCTCCTCTCTCTCAGAAGTCCTGGCCGCCTTATTCTCTTCTTTTTCCGGCGCCTTAACAGCTTCCTTTGCCGGTTTCTCTTCCTTCTCCGGAGTCCTGGCAGCTGCTGCCGGTTTCTCTTCCTTCACCGGTGCCTTGATGCATGGGAAAAGTTCTTATGAAGCTGCAAAAATCGCCGCGGACTATACGGTGAAATGTATTGAAAATACAGTGGACGATCCGGATCATTGGTATGGCGTAAAATTCGAAGCTGTCCTGCCGGAATTAATTCGTGCCTTGAAT
>JAFOJB010000375.1 GCA_017420455.1 Blautia sp. | reverse complement strand
CATTTTTTTATGAACAGATTGCGAGGATTATTATTCCGCTGCACCGGCAGAAAATACGGACATAACAGGCTTTGTGCCATTTTTTGCCGGTGCGGCGGGATATCAGACCAGCCAATGCTCCGCTTTACGGGGAATTGGTCTTATTTGATTTTACCCGGCCAGGTGGAAGGTATTGATCAGGAGGACCCAGCTGAGCCCATAATACGTCAGCACAGCCACCAGGTCGTTTACCGTGGTGATCAGCGGCCCGGAAGCTACGGCCGGGTCCACATTGATCTTTTTGAAAAACAGCGGGATCAATGTTCCGATGGCGCTGGAAATACTCATGGCCACCAGCAGAGAAACACCAATACACCCGGATACCATATATGCGAACGAAAACGGCCTTCCCTTAAAGAAATGGATATAAAGCCCTACCAGGATCACCGAAGCCGTGGCTACAATGAGGCCGTTGCAGAATCCCACCCGGACTTCCTTGAAAACCCAGCCGATCTTCTGTTTTCCTGTAAGGGTTTCATCCATCAGCACCCGGATGGTCACAGCCAGAGACTGGGTACCGGTATTACCGGACATGTCCAGTATCAGGGACTGGAACGCCATGATCAGTGTCAGCTGGGAGACGACCCCTTCAAAAATGCCTACTACCGAGGAAACGCCCATTCCAAGAACCAGAAGGACGCAAAGCCAGGGCAGCCTTTTTCTCATACTCTGCAGGAGAGGCTCCTTCAGATCCTCTTCTGCGGTAAGACCTGCCAGACGGGCATAGTCTTCACCCATCTCATCGTCCACTACCTCGATGATGCTCTGGGAAGTGATAACGCCCAGCAGATGATTATTATTATCCAGGACCGGAATATAGTCCTCGGAATAATCCTTCAGTTTCTCGATACACTCATCGATACTCTCCGAACCGTAAACATACGGATAGGAGGTCATGATCAGGTCCTCCAGCTCTGTCGTCTGTCTGGCGATAATGAGCTCCTTCAGATCTATGGCGCCGTAGAAGGAACCATATTCATCCACCACAAAGAGCGTGGAGATGTTATCATTCTCGGAGGCCTGCTCGATCAGGGAATTCATGGCCTGCTTCACCGTCAGGTTTTCCCGGATCATGATAAAGTTTGTGGTCATTTTGCTTCCGATCTCATCCTCGTCAAAGGATGCCACCAGACGCAGATCCTTCCGGGCGTCCTCGTCCATCAGTTCGATGAGGAGGGCTCTTCTGTCCTTCTCGATCTCCCTGAGTACGGTTACTGCCACGTCAGATTCCATCTCGGAAAGGATGACTGCAGCTTTCCTGAGATCCATTTCCCCCAGGTACTTGCTTACTTCCTCCCCCTCCATATACTCGAACACGTCCGAGATGGTTGCCGTGTCCAGGATGTGATATAATTTTCTGCGCTCTGTCGGACTCAGCTTCGGGAGTACCTCCGCAATATCGTTCTCATGATAATCTGTGAGCTGCTCCCCCATTACCTTCGGAGAAGCATTGCTTCTGATAATGTCAATGATTTTTTTCTGATAATCCGGTCTGTGAGCGCCTGCGTCCCCTTCGGTTTCTTCCTGGGTCACTTCGCTTTCATTTTCCAGCACTTTTCAGTTCCTCCTTTGCCCGTTTTTTCTGCAGTACCAATGTCTGCATGATCCTGATTGCCATCCGCGTTCTGAGCGATGACGGCAGCAGTCCAGGACAAAAGTCAGACGGGCGAGGAATGCTCTGTAAAGGATATGATTTCTCACGAAAAGCCTTCAGGAACAGGCCGTTTCCCCAGTGCAGAACAGAACAGCGCAGCTGCCGGGAAGACCCCCTGTTTCTGCCACGCGTTCTCCATCACCCGTGTATCGACTTCGACCATGACTGTCGCAACTGTCCATTCTGTTCACCTGCCTTATTTTTGAATTTGTTTATGCGAGAATTATTATATAATAATTTCGAAACGTTGTAAACCTTTAAAAGCTTCTTAACGTCGGGAACCCGAACACAGGGGGGGACAAAGGTTCTTCTGCAGTCCGCAGCAGATGAATTCCTGAACTGTAACGAGCCGGGGCTTCACTGTGGGAAGAAGAAAATTACACAAAAGCATACAGATGTGATACACTGGAAAAGAGCCGGAAAGTGCACTGTCCGGCGTTTCCGGAAGATTTCAGGCAGATTCTCATGTCTGCAGAAGAGGTTCGAAATGAAAAAGGATAAGAAGGAAAGCGAAAAGGAATTCAGGGCTCTGGTAAAAAAGAAAGAGAAAAAAAGCGAAAAGGAATTCAGGGCTTTGGTAAAAGAGGTAAGCAGGGACCACCGCGCAGACCGGATGCGTTCCTTCATACAGCACGGCAGGATCACCACCTACGATCATTGTATGAATGTGGCGCGCACCAGTTACCGCATAAAAAAGGCGCTCCGCCTGAAGCATCACGAGCGTGAGCTTGTACGGGGCGCTTTTCTTCATGACTATTTTCTTTATGACTGGCACCATCACGGGGATCATCTCCACGGTTTCCATCATCCGGATATCGCCCTGAAAAATGCGGAAAAGGACTTTCATCTGACAGAACGTGAAAAAGACATCATCAAAAGCCATATGTGGCCTCTGACCCTGCGTCACCGTCCTCATAATATAGACAGCGCCATTGTCTGTATCGCAGACAAGATTGT
>JAFOJB010000374.1 GCA_017420455.1 Blautia sp. | reverse complement strand
GAACCTTTCAGCTGCCTTACAGAGCTTTTCAGAGCTGATTCATTCCTTGCACGGATCACATCCATGACGGCTTCCGCCTGGGAAAGATCGATCCTTCCGTTCAGAAACGCCCTTTTTGTAAACTCTCCGGGAGCTGCCGTACGGGCTCCGTTTTTCAGCACTGTATCCAGCACCTTTTTTACTGAAAAAACACCGCCATGACAGTCGATCTCTATGGTATCTTCGCCTGTGTAGGTGTGAGGGGCCCGCATGGCCATCACCAGCACTTCATCCACCATTTCTTCCTGATCGTAGATATATCCGTAATGAATGGTATGGGATTTTACCTGATGGAGATCCTTATTGTTGTTTTTGGAACGATAGATCCGGGACGCGACAGAAAAAGCCTCCGGCCCGCTGATCCTTACAATTCCGATCCCCGCTTCACTGACTGCGGTAGAAATTGCCGCTATTGTACTTTGCTCTGCAGATCCATTTAAAGATTTTATGTTAGCTTCTGTCTGAATATCCATAACACTTATCTCCGGATGAAATATGTCTCGTATTTCCAGGAAACACCTGTCAGAAGTTTCCTGAAAAATATTCAGGGGTTACAGTCTTTGTGAAAACATTGTATCACAAACCATAACCCCTGAACCCTTTTTCATTATGAATTTCTATCGTTTCTCTCATATCGTTCGGAACGATCGAACTTCTTCATCTTTACCACGATATGACGATATGGCTCTTCCCCTTCACTGACTGTCTCTACATATTTGTTATTCTGAAGAGCAGAGTGGATGATCCTTCTTTCATAAGGATTCATAGCCTCCAGAACCACAGGTCTCCTGGTCTTTTTCACCTTGTTGGCGATGCTTCTTGCCAGGCTTTCCAGTGTTTCCTTGCGGCGCCTTCTGTAATCCTCTGTATCAAGCTTGACGCGGATATAATTATCTTTTCCCTTATTGACCACAAGGCTGGTAAGATACTGAAGTGAGTCAAGGGTCTGTCCTCTTTTCCCGATGAGAACTCCCATATCTTCTCCCTCGAAATCCACATCGAGGCTTCCTTCTTCTCTGTTATACACGGACTTGATATCCACTTCACCCAGATCTATAGACTGGAAAACATCCCGAAGGAAAACAACCGCTCTCTGTTCCACTTCTTTGATTTCTTCCTCGTCGGTGAGGATCTGGATCGGTTTCTGCGGTTTTTCCTTTACCTCAGCTTTATCCTTAGAGGCTTTTTCTTCCCTGGGTTCCTTCGCTTCCTTCGGAGCTTTTTCCTTCTGCTCCTTCGGCTGCTTTTCCCTGGGCTGTTTTTCTTTCGGCTGCTTTTCCTTTACAGGCTTTGCTTCCTTATTCTCTTTCGCCTCTTTTACTTCTTTTACTTCTTTCGGCTGCGGTTTTTCCTTTTCCGGAACCTGAACACTCTTTTCTGCAGGAGCTTCCTTTTTTTCTTCCTTCTTCTCTTCTTTTACAGAAGGCTTCGCCTCTGCAGAAGGTTTCTTCTCCGGACTTTTCTTTTCCTTTGTTTTCTGTGAAGCTGCTTTTTCGATAGAATTGAGACTCACATTTTCCAGAATATCCTGCAATTCATTTTCTGCCGGATCTTCTGTTTTCCTGCGTACTTTGATTATGGCCGGCCTGCTTCCTATTCCAAAAAACCCGGTGCTGCCTTCGCTGACGACCTGGATCTCCAGCTGATCACTGGAAGTTCCAAGTTCAATACACGCTTTTGTGATCGCATCATTTTTGGTTTTTGCAGAAAATTGTAAAAACTCTTCCATTATTGACACCGACCTTTCTCCTTATTTCTTTTTATTTCTTTCATCAAAATCTCTTACCATATTGGCCTTTGCGGTAATACTTCCCGGTTTCGCCGTCCTGGATTTTTCATAGGCATTTTCAACCTTCTGTGCCCTGGACTGTACATCCGTTTTGCTGGACCCTTTTTCAATCTTTCTGGCATCCAGGTTTTTCACGCTCTGATGGGCCTGTGTGGTGATCTTCTGGGGAGGAAGACCTGCTTTTTCCCGTTTCTTTTCCATTTTCTTCAGGTTCTCATTGATCAGCTCGTTCATGTCGATGCTGTCAAGCTTCTTATTGATGACAACCTGCTGGACGCTTCTTACCACGGCGCTTGATATCCAGTAAATACCCATACCTACAGGGAATGTGAAGCAGAATACTGCCGACATGAGAGGCATTACCGTATTCATGGTCTTCATAGAGCCTGCCATTCCGCCGGCCTGTTCATCATTCCCGCCGGCCTGAGGCATCAGCTTGATATTGATCATCTGCGTCGCCCAGGAAAGAATTGGGATCAGGAGCGCAATAACAGCGAGAAGGATAGAACCTCCCGCAAGCACAGCCTTGATATAGTTCCATGGCTGCTCCGCGATATTCAGCCCGAAGAAATTCTGCATTCCGGAGATTTCTTTGGCAGTGGAATTGATCACATCTGAAAAGCCGGAAAATTCAGAGGTTTTTGAAAAGCTTTCCCACTGTGTAGGAGAAAGAGCATATAAAAAATCAATGATGGAATTCTTTGACGCAACGCCATCTTCTACAGAAAGGATCACTCTGGTGATCTTGTTGTCTGTAATGAAATTCTGAATAACTGTAGTATAATCCGCAACACCGACGATCTTATCCACAACGACGGTGAAAACATCACGTACGCTGCCTACATAGGCGGGAATCCTGTAAATAACCTGCCATAAAGCCCACAATACCGGCAGCTGTATGATCAGCTGGAGACAGCTTCCTGTAGGAGACACTCCATATTTCTGATAAATTGCCTGGGTTTCTTCATTCATCTTCTGCATGGAATCCTGGTCCCGTTTACCTTCGTATTTTTTCTGGACCTTCTGGATTTCCGGCTGCATAACTGCCTGAAGCTTTGAAAACTTCTGCTGCTGAATCTGAAGCGGGGTCATCAGAAGATAGATAATGATACTGAAAATAATGATACAAAGAGCCAGGTTTTCCCATCCAAACAGACCGTAGAGTATTTTGAAAATTCCGTCCATGATGAAGCCCATCAAAGACGCAATCTGTCCGATGACAGGAGTACTGGTCTTTGTTGCCAAAAGTATTTCCAAGTTGTTTTACCTCCTATAATACCATACGGTTCCATATTCTGCTGCCATCCAATGCTGCAGGATATCCGGAACCGTATTATACCTCAGCTTATGGCACAGGGTCATAGCCTCCGTGAGAAAAGGGATTGCACCTCAGTATTCTCCAGGCGGCCAGAAGGCTTCCCCTGAATGCGCCATATTTTTCAATAGCCTCTAATCCATATTGAGAACATGTGGGAATATAAGGGCATTTCGTTCTCTTCATTGGTGAAATATATCTCTGATAGAGACGTATCATTTTAATAAGAAGTTTTTTTATCATACGGAATCTCCGACAAAAGAATATGATGCTTTTCCGCCAGATCCAGAAAGGCTTTTTCCACAAGAAAAAAACCCTTATCTTTAACAGACGGCCTGGCTATCACTACAATATCCAGGCCGCAGTTTACTTTCATCTCATTTAAACGATAGCTTTCTCTGATCAATCTGGTGATTCTGTGGCGTACCACACTATTTCCATTTTTTTTACTGACAGATATTCCCAGACGATTCTTCCCGTGCCGGTTTTCCAGCACATACATCACCAGATATCGATTTGCTTTCGATGTTCCTTTTTGATAAACGATTTGAAAATCTCTGTTTTTTTTCAAGGACTCAGAATGTAACAAACGAATCCTCCTTAATAATCAGTTAGGAAAAGACCACAAAAATGCGGTCTTAAGCGGATAATTGCTTTCTTCCTTTTAATCTTCTTGCAGCTAAAACCTTACGGCCGCCCTTTGTGCTCATACGAGCTCTGAATCCATGCACCTTTGCTCTGGACCTTTTCTTTGGCTGAAATGTCATCTTCATAGGAAAGCACCTCCTTTATCTATTTTCGGTATACTCCTCATTATCATCATAGAACATCAGTTAAAATTATATGCATAATGTCCGTTTTCGTCAAGCAGAAAATTTACAAAAAACCTTTATTTCCGGTATATTTACGGGTTCTTCCACAATGTGGATAACTCATACTGGTTTACGTAATATTTTCCACATTATGTGGATAACCTGTGGATAACCCGCATTTTATCCCCATCGGAAAATGATAATTACGGTTTTCCGCCCGTCAGGCTGTGGGGATAACTTTTTTCATTTATACACAGCCGCCGGATTTCCCAGAAATAAAACTGTATTTATGGAAACCGTATTTCACTTATCCACCGCATATCCACATATTTGATGGGGACGCAGACAAAGGTTCTTCTGCAGTCAGGAAAGCCGACAGACGCCGAAAACACATCAGTCCCCGGCCGGTGAGACCGTGAACTGTAACATTCGATGTTCATAAAAAGATTCCAACTTTTCATTGCGCAACAAGATTATTTAGTATAATATATAAACGGATATTTTTGTCCACACGCAAATCTGACAGATCAGGAGTATAAAGATGAACTTAGTGGCCGAACACTGGGATGAAATCCTGGAAAATGTAAGAACAGAATATGATATATCAGAAGTTCCTTTCAAAACATGGCTTAAGCCCCTGAAGGTTTATTCTGTAAACGGTTCT
>JAFOJB010000373.1 GCA_017420455.1 Blautia sp. | reverse complement strand
TGCGAGAGCGATTCTTTCTCTTCCATCCCAGGAACTGCAGGATAACATTGCAGTAAAGGTTTTTGATGAAAAACTAAGCGTACGGGAAACCGAAAAACTGGTAAAGTCTCTCATAAATCCTACTAAGAAACCACAGAAAAAACCGGTAGATCTTTCAGAAGAAGCTGTCTATGAAAATCTTGAGGAAAAAATGAAGGGAATCCTCGGTACAAAGGTAGCGATTCAAAGAAGAAAGAACAACAAAGGGAAGATTGAAATAGAATATTATTCCAGAGATGAGCTGGAAAGAATCATCGATCTCTTTGAAAGCATCAGATAAGGGGAGGATTTCATGAGTGGTATTTTTGACAGCATAGGGATAGATGCAGGAATCGTTGTTATAATTTTATTGATCCTTACGTTTTTTCTGCTGGTAAATACCATGGGGAATAATGTACGTCTGGCCAGGATGGAACGGAAATACAGACTGTTTATGAAGGGACAGGATGCACAGTCACTGGAAAAAGTATTCGTAAGGAAATTTGAACAGATTGACAAGCTTTTTGATACCAACAGTGTGCATGAACAGGATATCAGCCAGCTGAAAAGCAGCTTCCATCTCCTCTACAGCAAATATGGCATCGAAAAATATGACGCCTTCGACGATGTTGGTGGAAAACTGAGCTTTGCACTGGCACTGCTTGATAAGGATAATACAGGAATCATTCTGAACGCAGTTCACAGCAGGGACAACTGCTTTCTGTATCTGAAAGAGATTGTAAAGGGAGAGTCCTACGTCATGCTGAGTCAGGAAGAAGTAGAAGCACTTCGGAAGGCTGTAAATTACGGACTCGGAGAAGTGCAGAGCTGATTTGCAAAAGTACAATGCGGTACAGAAAAAAATATTAAAGGGAAAAACAGCAGCATAATAAGAAAGAACAGAATACAGAAAATAAAGCCGGAAAAGGTAGAATAACAGGAGGTCATTCATGTTAGATATCAAATTTGTCAGAGAAAACCCGGAAATCGTGAAGCAGAATATCCGCAATAAATTTCAGGATCAGAAGCTTCCGCTGGTAGATCAGGCACTGGAGCTGGATAAAGAGAATCGGGAAATCAAGCAGGAAGTGCAGGCACTCCGGGCAGAAAGAAATAATGCAGCAAAAACGATCGGCAGCCTTATGAAACAGGGGAAAAAAGAAGAAGCCGAGGAGATGAAAAAGAAAACTACGGAAACCGGCGAGCGCATTGATGCACTTTCCGCAAGAGAGCGGGAAGTGGAGGAAGAGCTTCTGAAGGTTATGATGGTCATCCCGAACATTATTGATCCCTCTGTTCCCATCGGAAAGATGATACGGAAAATGTGGAAATAGAGAAATTCGGCGAGCCGGTGGTACCGGATTTTGAAATTCCCTATCATACAGATATCATGGAGAGCTTTAACGGCATCGACCTGGACAGCGCAAGAAGGGTCGCAGGAAATGGATTTTATTATCTCATGGGAGATATCGCCAGGCTTCATTCCGCAGTCATCGCCTATGCCAGGGATTTTATGATAAACAGAGGCTTTACTTATTGCGTTCCTCCGTTCATGATCCGCAGCAATGTGGTTACGGGAGTAATGAGCTTTGCCGAAATGGACGCAATGATGTACAAGATCGAAGGAGAAGATCTGTATCTGATCGGTACCAGCGAGCATTCCATGATCGGAAAATTCATTGATCAGATTATTCCGGAGGAAGAGCTTCCGAAAACGCTTACCAGCTATTCTCCCTGCTTCCGCAAGGAAAAAGGAGCGCATGGACTGGAGGAAAGAGGTGTCTACCGTATCCACCAGTTCGAAAAACAGGAAATGATCGTCGTCTGCAAGCCGGAGGACAGCCCCAGCTGGTTCGAGAAGCTGTGGCAGAATACCGTAGATCTGTTCCGTTCCCTGGATATTCCCGTACGTACACTGGAATGCTGCTCCGGCGATCTTGCAGATCTGAAGGTGAAATCTCTGGATGTAGAAGCATGGTCCCCGCGTCAGAAGAAGTATTTTGAAGTAGGAAGCTGCTCCAACCTTGGCGACGCACAGGCCAGAAGACTGAAAATCCGTGTAAACGGAGAGGATGGAAGAAAATATCTTGCCCATACCCTGAATAATACGGTTGTTGCTCCTCCCAGAATGCTGATCGCTTTCCTGGAAAACAACCTTCAGGCAGACGGGTCTGTCGCGATTCCGAAGGCTCTTCAGCCATATATGGGCGGAATGACAAAAATTGAAAAGAAAAAATAATAACGAGGTATTCCTATGCACAGTTACTTAAGAGCTGTAGGGTTTTCTAAAATAGAAAAACGGAGCGAAATGAGGAATATCGTACGCGATGTTGTTCGCAATTACGATGAAAAACTTGCCGTAGAGGATCACGAAGATGGAGTTTTTGTAGAATATTCCAAGTTTTACAGCCACGACTGCGGGATTTCGGTCTGTGGTCAGTTCGATGACGACGGAAAATTCCATCCGGAGTATTCCTTCCCGTTTTTCAGAGGAACAGGAATTACTTCCCAGGAACAGGTAATCATAGAAAGGCACGCGGACAAGGAATCATTCGCAGGTGCCTGTGATGATCTTCGCATTGGCGTGACTTTGATTTTTTATCTGCAGAATGTGGCAGAGTATCTCAGAGAGAAAAATAAGAATCCTTTTGACAACGGTTCCCAGCCTCTGACGATATCCGGTTTATCCAAAGAAGGATGCATCCTTCTGCCAGTACAGAAGGATAAAGAAGCTGTAATGGTGGAAAAGGAACAGACGAAAAACAGAAACAACCTGATCGCCGCGGCGAGAAACGGAGATGAGGAGGCTATGGAGAGCCTTACCATGGAGGATATGGATACGTATTCCATGATCTCGCAGAGACTTGTCACGGACGATGTGTTCACTATCGTGGATTCCTATTTTATGCCTTATGGCATAGAATGCGATCAGTATAATGTTCTGGGAGAGATTCTGGATTTTACGACAAACAAGAATACTCTCACAGGAGAAGAAATCGTCCAGTTTACCCTGGAAAGCAACGACATGCAGTATGATGTCTGCATTAACCGGAAGGATCTGCTGGGAGAGCCGAAGGTAGGAAGAAGATTCAAAGGGATTGTATGGCTTCAGGGGGAAATGCATTTTTGAGAAAATGCAGATAAAAACAGCGAAGTAAAGCGGATATTTGTGTTCCAAAATTCTAAAATTAACTGAAAAGAAAGCATAACTGATTTTTGAAAGGTTATGCTTTTTTTATTCCCGATACCCTGCAGCTCTGTTTTGCATACAAGCTGCATGCCCTGCAGTATGCTGCGGGGCAGCTGACTTAACAGGATGGTGAAAGAAATGAAAGAAAAAACTACGGAGATCCTGAAAAAATATATACAGATTACAGCAGCTTCTTTCATCTATGCTGCCGGTATCAGTCTTTTTCTTGATCCCAACAGTCTGGCTGCCGGAGGAGTTACGGGAATTTCCATCATACTGAACAGGCTGATCCACGTGGAGACGGGAACCTTATATCTGCTGCTGAACATACCGATCCTGTTCCTGGGTATGTGGAAATTCGGTGTCAGGTTCATTACACGTACGGCGTATGCTGTTGCCATGACTTCCTTTTTTACCAATTATCTTTCCAGAATATCACCGGTGACGGATGATCTTCTATTTGCGGCGGCAGCGGGAGGAATGCGTGTCGCGGCAGGTATGGCTTTTATCTTCAAAGCAGGCGCAACAACCGGCGGAACGGATATTCTGGTAAAGATCATCCGGGTAAGGCATCGCTACCTGAAAACAGGCGTGATCTTTATGTGCTCGGATGTGGTAATAGTTACATTGTCCGGTCTGATCTTCGGAAATCTGAATCTTGCGTTTTATGCGCTGGCTTCTGTGGTAATCACTTCCTGGGTAATGGACTTTATTCTGTATGGCGCAGATGAAGCAAAGCTGTTTTATATCATTACGGAACGGCCTGAATAAATCGGACGGAGACTTCTGGAAGAACTGGATGTGGGCGTCACTTATCTGCAGGGAAAAGGAGGATGGACCGGCGAAGAAAAAAAGGTTATCTTCTGTGTGGTTCAGAAACGTACCGGCAGCAAGGTCGAAGAAATCGTGAAAGATCTGGATCCGGGAGCGTTTACCATCCTTACCAGCGCAAGCGAGATTTACGGAGAAGGATACAAGGACTTCTTCGGAGAGATCGTATGAGAATCATCTCCCGGAAGCCTGTCAGGTGTAAATGCTTTTTTCTTGAAATTGTTCTTGTTTTTTAGATAATTATATAGTAGAATAATTAATTGGAAGAAGCAGAAAATGCTTGTCCATCTTTCTGAAAGTTTCTGTAGCTCAGCAGGATAGAGCGTCCGCCTCCTAAGCGGAAGGTCGTGGGTTCGAATCCCGCCAGGAACGCTAATTTGGAGGGCGGGGACCGAAAAAATCGGTTCCCGCTTCTTCTATCTCACAAGACGATTTCCGTCTAAAATCCCCCTCTACATATTAGCTGGAATCTAAAATTTCGCCGATTCTTCTAACGAGCCGATTTTTACCCGATTTCCGGGGTTCCGGTTCAACGAAGGCATTTGTAGTGCTGA
>JAFOJB010000372.1 GCA_017420455.1 Blautia sp. | reverse complement strand
GAATGAAAAAAATACGAATACTCCTGTTCATGACAGCTCTTGCAATGCTTATGCTCCTGGGAACCGTGACGGTATCGGCAGCCGGCAAGGAAGGCTGGGTCAAGGTAGGAAGCGAGTACAAATGGCGCCAGGCAGACGGGACCATTCTGCGGCAGGCAGGCTGGAATGTCATCAATGGCAGGAAATACTATCTGAAGTCCAACGGGACTGTACAGACGGGCTGGCTTACACTGGATACCGGGAAATATTTCCTGAATACCAGCAGCGAGCCGGGGCTTCGGGGAAGACCGAAGACCGGAAAACAGGTGATCAATGGAAAGACCTATTTCTTCTCAAGTGTGTTCCGTACGCTGGGAAAAATGGCCTATGGCCTGGTGAAAAGCGGCAATTATTATAACTATTACGATAAAAACGCCGGCGGCGCCATGGTAACCAGCAAATGGGTCACGGTAAAGGGAAAGAAGTATTACTTTAACCGGTACGGCTCTTCCCTGAAGGGAATGCACCGTCTGAACAGAAAGCTCTATTATTTTTACACCGACGGACATATTGTGCAGGATCGTTACGGCGTGCAGCTGAAAGGAAACTATTACCGCTGTGATAAAAACGGCGTCCTCACCCAGGTCTCCGAGCTGGAGGGGCTTGCAGGCCTTCAGGTGGAAAAGACCGGAAGAACCCTGCGGGGCGCCTTCGACTGGTCCTCGAATCTTCAATATTATGCGATCCTTCCCGGAGTCGGAGCCGGAGAAAAGGCCGAGGATGTCTATGCCCAGTTCGGATTTGAGAACGGCATGGGCGACTGCTATGTCTCCGCAGCGACCTTCTACTGGATGGCAAAGGTACTGGGGGAAAAGAACCTGGAGTTTGTGATGGGACATGTGGCAGGTACCGGCGGCCAGAAGCTGGACCATGCCTGGGTAGAACAGAAAGAAGGGGATCTGTACTGGTTCTATGATCCCTACAATGCGAACAGAGGCAGAGTTTCCTGGCATTTCCTTTATGGAACCAAAAACAGCTCCGTCTACATCGATGCCCACAACCATAAGGTACAGGCTTCATAAGAATGGCTGTGAAAACGCTGTATTTTGCATGTATGTGCGAAGTACAGCGTTTTTTCATGATCAGCCGGTAAACGAAACAGAAATTAGTAACCAATATTCCGCAATTATTCCCATAGCTGTCCATTCCATTTCCTGCTGTTGTAATCTATAATAAGGGTTGAAAATGCAGTATGCCGATCATCCTGCGAAGGCAGGCTGCAAAAGAGTCAGGCGGCAGCTGCACTGCAGAGCAGAGAGGGAGATGACGATGAGGTACGGTTATTTTGATACGGAAAATGATGAATATGTGATCGACCGGGTGGATGTTCCGGTTTCCTGGACGAATTATCTGGGCGTAAAGGAGATGGGAGCGGTGCTGAACCAGACAGCCGGCGGCTATATCTTTTACAGATCCCCGGAATACCACAGGATCACCCGCTTCCGTCCAAACGGTGTTCCCATGGACCGCCCGGGGCATTATGTGTATCTGCGGGACGATGAAACAGGAGAGTACTGGTCCATCTCCTGGCAGCCCACCGGGAAACCCCTGGACCAGGCAGAGTACCGGTGCCGTCACGGCCTGTCCTATTCAGTCTATGAGTGCAGTTACAATGAGATCCGCGCTTCCCAGAAGATGTCCATCGCCATGGAGGATCCTGTGGAAATCTGGGACGTGCAGATCGAGAATACTTCCCGAAGGGAAAGAAAGCTCAGCGTGTTCTCCTATCTGGAGTTCTCTTTTCACCAGATCGACATGGACAACAGGAATTTTCAGATGAGCCTGTACGCGGCGGGCAGCCGGTACGAGGACGGCGTTATAGAGCATGACCTCTTTTACGAGGAAAACGGTTATCAGTTCTTTACTTCGAATTTTGTTCCCGATGGCTTTGACTGTCTGCGGGATAAATTCATTGGTTCGTACCATACCGAGCGGGATCCGGAGACGGTTGTCAGCGGCCGCTGCAG
>JAFOJB010000371.1 GCA_017420455.1 Blautia sp. | reverse complement strand
TGATAACAGAGTTCGCGGATAAAAGGAGAGCTGTACAGCAGCCGGTTGATATCCATACGCCCGGCGCCGACAGCTTTTGCGATCTCCTTTGCCTTGATCCCATCATTTTTGCAGATGAGAGAATACAGTTTCCGTTCTAATTCATTCCAGTTCATTTTTTCCTCAGTATAAAAAATCATTCCGCCGAATGATATTTTACCCCATATCGCACCAGAGCATCTGGTAACAATGCGCCACGATCCCGGTACAAAAAAGGCATCATTCTGCGGAATGATCTTCCCCCATCCCTCACATACCATTTCTTCTGAGAAAATCCAGCAGGATTTCTCCCATTTTCGGACTTCCCGCAATATAACTGCCATGATCCTCTCCTTCCAGGATCATAAGCTCTGCGTTGGGTATGCTTTCTGCAATCATCTCTGTGTGCTCCTGCTTTATGATATCTCTTTCGCCGGCCGTGACCAGCACGGGAATCTGGATGGATGCCAGCTCCTGCGTACTGATATCCGGTTCATTCACGATCATATCTGTCAAAGACCCGTTATTTCCACTGATAAAACGGATGGGCATGAGGAAGGAATCCTCCAGGCCTTCCGGAGAGATATTGGCCCCGCTGACAGCCAGGAGGCCAAGCGTCCCCGGATGACGTATTTCTGTCAGGAGCCCGATAATCCCGCCGTCGCTCCAACCATATAAGGCAGGCTTCTCCAGGCCCCAGGCCCTGATCAGTTCATAGACATCATCTGCCATATCATGATAATGATATTCCTTTGCCGCAGAGCTTTTCCCCTGACCTCTGGAATCCGGCGCGTAGACACGATATCCTGCTTCCGCCAGCTGTTCCATCTCCATGAAAAGATCCTCGTGGCTTCCGCCGTTTCCATGAAGCAGGATTACAGGAGTTCCTTCGCCTAATGTCTCATAGAAGATATTTACTCCATTTACCGATTGTGTTCCGGTTTCCCCGGTGTACAGGTCATTTCCGGAAGCAGCGCCTTTCAGCGCGCCCTCTCCATGGTTCAGGAATATTCCGATGCCCAGTATGGCCAGCCCGGAAATAAGCAGAAGAAGCCATTTCTTTGAGATCGTTCTTTTCTTATTCCCCATTTTCCGCACTCTCCACTTTTATCGTTTCCGGATCCTCCTGGAAGCCCTGCCTGCAAGCGCCGATGCCGCAGAATCCGTCAATGAATCCTCTGCAGCTGTCTCTTCTTCTGGTGCCAGAGGATCCGCTGTTGTTTCACTACTTCCCGGTGCCAGTGGATCTACAATCGCTTCGCTGCTTCCCGCTGCCAACGGATCGGCTGTTGCTTCGCTGCTTCCCGGTGCCAGTGGATCTACAATCACTTCGCTGCTTCCCGCTGCTGCGCTTTCCGCTGTCGGAGAATCTTCTTTTGTCACATTGTCTTCTGGTGCCAGCGGATCTGCTTTCGTGGCACTGTTTTCGGATGCCAGCGGATCTGCTTTTGTGGCATTGTTTTCAGACACCATGGGATCTGCTTTTGCGGCATTGTTTTCAGGTGTCAGGGGATCGAAGAACGGAAGAATATTCGGCAGGATATTGTCCGGTTCTCCTGTCGGTTCTGTTTTCGCAATAAGGAGGCGCTCCAGGATGGGCAGAAGATCCTCCGGCAGGTCATCCTCCGCAAGCAATCCGGAAAATATCTCTGAACACTGAGAAAACGTGATTCTTCCTCTGGCATACTTTTCGCCATAAGGCAATACTTCAGCTAAAACATCTGCCAGTCCGGAGATGGTATCCCTGTCAATAGCCTCCTGATCGATCGGCTTCTCGGAAATTGCTTTTTCGATGGCATCCCTGATGACAGTCTTAGCATCAGCCCATCTGCTGTCTTCCAGAAGATCGATCCCGGAAGCCGCTGCTTCCTTTTCTGCAGCCTCCATCAGGGAATATCCCTCTTTCTTCAGAAGCATCATCACTGAATCAATGACCTCTTCCGCTGGCTCATCTTCTTTTTCTGTATTCCCTGCCGGTTCTTCTCCTGATTCCCCGGCAATGTTTTCATTCGAATCATCTCTCTCGTTTTCGGAAACGTCCTCCGTTTCATCACCGGAATGCTCTTCCATGACGTTATTGGCAGAATCGTTCATCGCTTCTTCTGTGTCATCTCCCTCTTCGTCGGAGATGAACCCTGCCCAGGAGGCAAAATTGGTGATAAGCGTACCGGCCTGTCCGGCGATTTCTGATGCGGTTTCCCCAATCTGTGAAGCGGTTTCTGCGGCGAAATCACTGACCTGGGAAGCAGCGCCGGTAATCGTTTCGCCGACCTGGGATGCGGCGCCTGAAATGGTTTCCCCTACCTGAGATGCAGCGCCGGTAATCGTTTCCCCGGCCTGTCTGGCAGCATCCGAAATGGCAGTCCCGGCCTGTGCAGCGATGTCCGTGATGGTGCTCCCCGCCTGTCCGGCAGCGTCCGAAATGGCGCTCCCAGCCTGTTTTGCAGCCTCAGTTATTACGGTTCCTGCCTGATCCGCGGCTTCGGAAATCCCGGAAACGGCATCCGAGAACAACGTGGGGATATCCGGAAATTCGAACGCGGCAGAGACGTTCTGCGAGAACATGCCGACTAAGACCAATGCTGTAACTGTTGCCGTAAATGTTTTCCTGATCATTTGCGTCACCTCCAGATAAGAGTGTTGTCATCAAAATACGGCTGCAGCTTTCCCTGATCTGTCAGCCAGGTAAGATAAGAACGGGTCGTGCTCCCTACCAACGCATGCTGTTCGAAGGTCATGGTCAGCTGGAATCGATTGAAAAGCTCCTTCAGGATCGTTTCAAAACTGGACGGCCTGGAGCAGATCTCCAGAATGATATCACCGATCTCATGGATTTTCTTTATATTCAGCTCCGCAAGGGGGGCAATATCCTCTGTCGGCTCCGCATGGGCAGGGATAAACAGGTCTGCCTTCATATTCCGTACAGCCTCCAGTGTATCCAGGCAGGCCTGTACATCAACAAGAAAAGTGATCTGATACTTTTCCAGAGTTTCCCTGCTGCTTAAAGCGTCCGCAAGATAAACAATATTCTCTGATGTCCGGAACCCTGCCATATCCCAGGAATGGCCTGGCAGCGGGATCATTTCCATCCCCTCCGGCAGACAGCCTTCCTCCAGAGGGAGCACTTCGCTTCTCTGTGCCATCAGGAACTTATGCCGCAGATTCCCGGCCGGATTCCCGCCATACAGATAGGAGGGCTCGAGGAGCGGATTCTCCGCAAAACATCGCTCGATCCCTTTCGCGTAGATCCTGCAGCCGGTCTGCTTCTGCAGATATTGATTTCCGCCTATATGGTCTGCGTGGGAATGGGTGTTGTAAATTGCCTGAAGCTTCCATCCATTCTCATCCAGGATTCTTTTCACCTTCTTTCCCGCATCCTTGTCATTTCCGCTGTCGATCAGGCAGACCTGATCTTCTCCCGTCCTGATCAGGCCTATTTTTGCCGGACTCTGGATATAAAAACAATGATCTGTTACCTTCATCAGTTCATACATGTTGATATCCTTTCCATTTGCTGTGAACATGCTGCAGAAACGCTGATCAAAGCGCTTCGCTGTACGAACAACCATCTGTCAATCAGTTTATCATATCTCCTGTCGTTTGACCATCAAAAAAGCTGTCCCGTCCCCCTCTCCAAAAAGAAAACCCCCGCTGCAGGCTGCATACTTCGCAGTCTGCCGGGGGGATCTTTCTCATTCTTTATTCCCGGAAATTCATCCCTTTTCCAGGAGATTCATCACTTTTGCCGGACATTCATCCATCTCTATGAAAGCTTCATCTTTCTGATCGGAGATTCATCGCTTTTCGATGGCATGGAAGCATCCTGCGAACCGTACGCCGTCCATGGCGCAGGCAGCATCGATCTGCTCTTTTGTGACTTCCGGAATGCATTCCCCTTCTATCACGTAATGATAGCTGCCCAGCATACTACCTTCCGGCCGGTCGTGCAGAGTGACCATTTCCAGTCCGGCTTCGTGCAGACTGACGATAATGTCATCGATCCTGTTTGCCTCGCAGGTGGCAATGAACACGGCGCGGTCCAGGGCTTCTCCCGACAGCTGCTGCCGGGAGAGTACATAGAAACGGGTCTTATTGGCATCTGTAATCTGCACATTTTCCGCCAGTATCTCCAGCCCATAAAGCGCTGCTGCTCCGGGAGCTGCTACGGCGGCAATGGATTTATCTCCTGTCTCTGCCACATAGCTCGCCGCAGCGGCAGTACTGTCCTTTTCCTCTGTCTTCGCATCCGGCAGATTTTCTGCCCGCCACGCGGCGCTCTGCGTCAGACCCTGGGTGTGGGAACAGAC
>JAFOJB010000370.1 GCA_017420455.1 Blautia sp. | reverse complement strand
CTTCTGGAAATTTATGATCGATTCTTATATAATGATGGCGGAACGGGTCATGATCATGACACAGGCGGCAGATTCGGAGAAGGAGGGGTTTTTATGCTGAAGGGAAAGACAGTTCTTCTGGGCGTGACGGGCAGTATTGCGGCGTATAAGACAGCTTATCTTGCCAGTATGCTGAAAAAGCAGCATGCGGATGTCCATGTCCTGATGACCAGGAATGCCTGCAATTTCATCACCCCAATCACCTTCGAGACGTTGACCGGGAATAAATGTCCGGTGGACACTTTCGACCGGAATTTCGAGTATTCTGTGGAGCATGTTTCCCTTGCGCAGAAGGCGGATCTTGTGATGATCGCTCCTGCCAGCGCGAATGTGGTCGGGAAGCTGGCCCATGGGATCGCGGATGATATGCTTACCACCACCGTAATGGCGTGCCGCTGCAAAAAGATGATCTCTCCCGCCATGAATACCGCCATGTATGAGAATATCGCTGTCCAGGAAAACCTGCAGACCCTGCGGCGCCACGGGTTCGAGGTGATCGAGCCCGCCAGCGGATACCTGGCCTGCGGAGATACCGGAAAAGGAAAGATGCCCGAGCCCTCTGAGCTGTACCGCTATATCGAAAGAGAGCTGCGCAGGGAAAAGGATATGAAGGGCCTGAAGGTGCTTGTCACCGCGGGACCCACCCAGGAAGCCCTGGATCCTGTCCGCTTCCTTACGAACCATTCTTCCGGAAAGATGGGGATGGCCATCGCGAAAATGGCCATGCTGCGGGGCGCGGATGTGACCCTGGTATGCGGCCCGGTTTCAGTGGAGCCGCCTTCCTTCGTGCGGGTCCTTCCCATCGTCACTGCCCGTGAGATGTTCGAGACCGTTACCCGTGAGGCTCCCGGAATGGACATCATCATCAAGGCAGCGGCTGTTGCCGATTACCGTCCGGCAGCTGTTGCGGAAGATAAGATCAAAAAGACGGATGCCCGGATGACGATTCCCCTGGAAAAAACGGACGATATCCTGAAATACCTTGGGGAACACAAGACTCCCGGCCAGTTTCTGTGCGGTTTTTCCATGGAAACCCGGGACATGATCGGTAATTCCAGAGCGAAGCTCGAGAAGAAAAATCTGGATATGATCGCCGCCAACAATCTGAAGGTGGCCGGCGCGGGTTTCCAGACGGACACCAACGTGCTCACTCTGATTACAAAGGAGGAGGAAGTATCACTCCCATTGCTTTCCAAGGAGGATGCAGCCGATGAACTCCTGAATAAAATTTTGTCTGTGGGGAAATACACTGTCCCTGCGCGAAAACAGTAGAATTCTCTTTCGCACAGGAATCACTGATATCCGCAGACACGGAAACTGTTTAAGACAGTATGGACTGCATTAACGATTCCGGTGCAAAAAGTCATTATCCCACTGCCCGTTCAGTGGAGGGCTGCCTTTTCGCACCGGAACCGTGAAGTAAGCCGGCAGTTTCCAGCACCGTATTGTATCCCGGAAAGGGAGCGATAACAAGGAGGAAAACAACATGAAAACAAAGAAAAAAGATACCCGTTGGCTTGTCAGTGTGGCGCTTTTTGCCGCCATCATCATTGTTCTCGCGAACACACCTCTTGGGATGATCCAGCTTCCCATCATCAAAGCAACAACCGTTCATATTCCCGTCATCATCGGCGCTGTCCTGTTTGGACCGCTGGCCGGTGCGATCCTTGGCGGTGTCTTTGGTATCTGCTCCATGATCAGCAATACCATGGCGCCCACTCTTCTTTCCTTCGCTTTCTCCCCATTTCTTGCCGCGGATTTTCCGGGCGTTCTGAAGGCCGTATGGATCTCCGTAGGCTGCCGGATCATGATCGGCGTCGTGGCAGGCTGGGTCTGGATTCTGTTCCAGAAGGTGAAGCTGAATTCCTGGGTCGCCCTTCCCATCACCGGTTTTCTCGGGTCCATGACCAACACGGTTTTTGTTATGGGCAGTATTTATCTGCTTCTGGCAAAGCAGTATGCTGAAGTAAAAGAGGTTGCGATCGACGCTGTATGGGGTCTGGTTATGGGAACCGTGACGGCCTCCGGTATACCGGAAGCTGTTGCCGCCGCAGTGCTGACAGCCGCCATCGGCAAAGCCCTCCTTGCGGTTGTCCGCGACCAGAGGCAGGGATAAAAAACAGGAGGAGAGGATCCTATGATTCTGGCGATTGACATCGGAAATACCAATATTGTGGTGGGAGCTCTGGATAAGGAGCATACCGCCTTTGTAGAGCGGATCTCTACCGTGCTTACCAAAACAGAGCTGGAATATGCCGTGGATATCAAGACGATCCTGGATATTCATCATATCAGCCAGGAGGCGCTTACAGGGTGTATCATTTCCTCCGTAGTTCCCCAGATCACCAATATCTGGAAGCTCGCCGCGGAAAAGGTCTTCCATGGAGAAGTCATGATCCTGGGACCGGGGGTTAAGACAGGTCTTAACATTCTCATGGACAACCCCTCCACGCTGGGAGCCGATCTGGTAGCAGGGGCTGTGGCCGGAATCAGGTACTATCCTCTCCCGCTGATCATTATCGATATGGGAACCGCCACGACGCTCTGTGTGGTGGATGAAAACAGGAACTATATCGGCGGCATGATCCTGCCCGGCGTGGGGATCTCCCTGGATGCCCTGACAGCCAGAGCTTCCCAGCTGAGCGGTATCGGAATTGAGGCGCCGAAACGGGTGATCGGAAAGAATACCATCGAATGTATGAAAAGCGGCGTCCTCTACAGCAGCGCCGCCGCCATGGATGGCTGCATTGAACGCATGGAGGAGGAGCTCGGCCAGAAAACGACCGTGGTCGCCACCGGCGGACTGGCAAAAAAGATCATCCCCTATTGCAAACGGAAGATCATCCTTGACGAAGAGCTTCTTTTAAAGGGGCTGCTCGAGATCTACGAGAAGAATAGGAAATAATCTCTGCGGATAATCACAGAAGCTCATGAAAAAAGCCGAAGCACTTTTCCATCTGAGGAAAGCGCTTCGGCTCTTCTTTTTTATACAGAACTGTTGCAATGCAGCCGGATGCTGCACCATGGCGGCTTACGACAATGCGGAACCGCCTGCCGGAGCCACTCAGGAACTGTCCACAAATAACCTTTACATCTGGCGCGTCTAAACCCACCCAGGCTGCGCTGGTCTCGCCTTCCGGCCCGGTCATGCGCTGAACGCGTGCCGCTGGCACGCAGCGCCGTCATTCGACGATGCCCGGATTGGACAGTTATTTCCGGACCAATCCTTAATCCAGAACGATGATGGACTCGATCACCGGCTGTCTGTCTTTCGGGATCGTCCCGTTATTGTCTGTGGGTTCTGCGTCCTCGCAGACCTTATTCACCACGTCCATCCCTTCCGTGTTGCATACATGGCCGAAGGCCGCGTACTGACGGTCAAGGGAGGTAGAATCCTTGTGCATGATAAAGAACTGGGAGCTGGCGCTGTCAAAGCTCCTGGATCTGGCCATGGAGATGGTTCCTGCCGTATGGCTCAGGGGATTGTCCACGCCGTTCTCGGCAAACTCTCCCTTGATCTTTTCATCTGAACCTCCGGTACCGTTGCCCAGGGGATCACCTCCCTGCATCATAAAGCCCTTTATGATACGGTGGAAGGTAAGACCGTTGTAAAACCCTTCCTGCGCAAGCTTGACGAAATTCGTTACCGTGAGCGGCGCGGCGTCTGCGTCCAGCTCCAGCTCGATCACGCCATAATCCTGGATGGTAAGGCGCGCATGGTGGATTCCTGTAAGAGGTTTGG
>JAFOJB010000369.1 GCA_017420455.1 Blautia sp. | reverse complement strand
TATTTGAAATCTGTTTTATTACGGAAATCTGTTTTATTACGGAAATCTGTTTTATTACGGAAAGCTGTTTCAGAGGAAGGAATGTTCCCTTCCTGCACAGACTGCATAAGTTATTTTTCGACAGCTCTTTACTCTTGCAAAGCAGGCGTGGTTTGTATATAAATAATATAAGCAATCTTTTTTGCGATGTACATGACAAAAAATGCAATTTATATTGCAAAAAGTGCAGAATGACAGGAGAAGTATATCCATGCCGCATTTTTCTACCGAAAAAACAGGATATCTGGACAGCGATTTCCGCCTCTTCCATATCCGGGACCAGCTGGACAAGGAATTCCAGTACCACTATCATGATTTTTACAAGGTGATCCTGCTGATTTCCGGGAATGTCAACTATCATATCGAAGGAAAGGCTTATCACCTGAACCCCCGGGACATCCTGCTGGTGGACCGTTTTGCCGTGCACAAGCCGGAGATCGACGCCGGGGAGCCCTATGAGCGATTTATCCTGTGGATCCGCGGAGATATCGTGGAAACCGGGCTGGTTCAATGCTTCCATAAAGCCAGCGACAGAAGCTTCGGCCTGGTGCGGCTGGAGGAGGAAACCCAGCAGAAGCTGCTGGGGATCCTGAAGGAGCTGTTTGAAGCCCAGAAATCCGTGGAATACGGCGCGGACCTTCTTTCCAGAAGCCTGTTCTGTCAGTTCATGGTCTATCTGAACCGGCTGTTTCTGGGAAAACAGTATATTCTGGATGAAACCTCCTTCTCTTACGACGCCAAGGTGGAGGAGCTTCTGAGGTACATCAATCAGAACCTGTCCGGGGATCTGTCCGTCGACACCCTGGCAGAGAAATGCTATACAAGCCGCTATTCTCTGATGAAGAAATTCAAGGCAGAGACCGGCTACACGATCCACAGCTATATCCAGAACAAGCGCCTCGCCGCCGCCCGCGTCCTCATCCTCCGCGGAACCCCCGCTGCCGAAGCCGCCCTGCGCTGCGGCTTTCAGGACTACACCACCTTCTTCCGCGCCTACAAAAAACAGTTCCGCATTTCCCCCGGGACAAAGCATGCATGAAAAAACACAGGCGTGAACTGCGGCCCGATCTCCCCTGGTTTATATGAAAAGTATTTGTTTTTCCGGACGTCTTATGGTATCATCATACGAGGCATACTGAAATTTCAGCCGAAAATACAGAAAGAAGGTGAAGCTATGGTTGAATTGGATCAGTTCAAAACTGTCCTTGCGACGTATACCGAACCATTAGTGGAAGTGAGGGATTCACTTTGACCTCGCTAACAAAGAGCAGAGGATAGAAGAGCTGGAACGGGAAATGGAGGCTCCGGATTTCTGGGACAACGCGGAGGTTTCCCAGAAGAAGATGAAGGAGCTCAGCAGCCTGAAGGATGATGTACAGACCTACAAGAGCCTGACCACCCAGATGGAGGATATGGAAACCATGATCGAGATGGGGTACGAGGAAAATGATCCGGCCCTGATCCCGGAAATCCAGGAGATGCTGGATAAGTTCCGCACGGATTTTGACAACATCCGTGTCAAGACACTGCTTTCCGGCGCATACGACACCGAGAACGCCATTCTCAAGCTGAACGCCGGAGCCGGCGGTACTGAGGCCTGCGACTGGTGCGGCATGCTGTACCGTATGTACAGCCGCTGGGCAGAGAAGAAGGGCTTCAGCCTGGAAGTGCTGGACTATCTGGACGGCGATGAAGCCGGCATTAAATCGGTCACCTTCCAGGTGAACGGAACCAACGCCTACGGTCTTCTGAAGTCGGAAAAGGGCGTGCACCGTCTGGTGCGGATCTCTCCCTTCAACGCAGCCGGAAAACGCCAGACCTCCTTTGTATCCTGCGATGTCATGCCGGACATCGAGAAGGACCTGGATGTGGAGATCAACGACGACGATATCCGGATCGATACCTACCGAAGCAGCGGAGCCGGCGGCCAGCATATCAACAAGACTTCGTCCGCCATCCGTATCACCCACTTCCCCACCGGGATCGTGGTACAGTGCCAGAATGAGAGATCCCAGTTCCAGAACAAGGACAAGGCCATGCAGATGCTGAAGGCAAAGCTGTACATGCTGAAGCAGGAGGAAGCTCAGGCAAAGCTTTCCGGAATCCGGGGAGAGGTGACAGATATCGCCTGGGGCAACCAGATCCGTTCCTATGTCCTGCAGCCCTATACCATGGTCAAGGATCATCGTACCAACGAGGAGACAGGAAACGTAGACGCTGTTCTGGACGGCGGCATCGACCTGTTCATCAACAGCTATCTGAAGTGGATGGCCCTTTCCCGAAAAGCGTAATGAAATGATGCATCCCCATGAACCGCCTTATGGCGCATGAGAAGCTTTGAAAAATACCTTGCGCATCCCACGGTAATGTGATAATATATCTTTCGTGAAAAAACATTTGTCTTTGTCCTGCGGACAGGACGGGGCAGATCCGGCATTCTACGGCCTGTAAACCGGAGGTTTTTATCATGGATAAGCGTGAGGAAAAAAAGAAATACTATGTAGTAAGGGAGCGAGCGGTGCCGGAGGTTCTTTTGCGGGTCGTTGAGGCAAAGAAACTTCTGGATTCCGGAAAAGCTGCGACGGTGCAGGAAGCCACCGACCAGACCGGGATCAGCCGCAGCTCCTTTTATAAATATAAAGACGATATTTTTCCGTTTCACGAAGAAGCCAAAGGAAAGACCATCACCTTCATTATTCAGATGGATGATGAGCCGGGACTTCTTTCCATGGTGCTGAAGACGATCGCATATTTTCACGGAAACATTCTGACGATCCATCAGAGCGTACCGATCAACGGAGTGGCGTCTCTGACACTCAGTGTCCAGATTCTCCCCGGGGAGGGAGATGCGGAGGCCATGGTGGAAGAAATCGAGCAGAGCGAAGGAATTCATTATCTTAAGATTCTAGGCAGGGAGTAAACGGATATGGTATATGCAGCTATTTTAGGGTATGGAACAGTAGGAAGCGGTATTTTCGAAGTGCTTCGTACAAATCAGAAAATCATTGACCAGAGGCTGGGAAAGGCTCTCCGGGTGAAATATGTGCTGGATCTCCGGGAATTTCCGGGAGACCCGGTGGAGGAGGTCCTGGTGCACGATTTCGACACCATCCTTTCCGACCCGGAGGTGGAGATCGTGGCGGAAGCCATGGGCGGCATCGGCGCTGCCTACACCTTCGTAAAGAAAGCCCTGGAAGCCGGAAAAAATGTCTGTACCTCCAACGAAGCCCTTGTAGCCGAGTATGGCGTGGAGCTGATGGAGATCGCCCGCAGCAAAAACCGCAGCTTCCTCTTCGAAGCCAGCTGCGGCGGCGGGATTCCCATCATCCGGGCGCTGAATGAGTCGCTCACGGCGGACGTGGTGGACGAGATTTCAGGAATCCTGAACGGCACCACCAACTACATGCTGTGGAAAATGGAGACAGAGGGCTGTGAATTCGCCGAGGTGCTGAAGGAAGCGCAGGCGAAGGGCTACGCGGAAGCGGATCCCACCGCGGATGTGGAGGGACACGACGCCTGCAGGAAGATTGCCATCCTTTCTTCCCTGGCCTACGGAAAATTTGTGAATTATAAAGAAGTCTATACAGAGGGGATCACAAAGATCACGCCTGCGGATATCGCGTACGCGAAAAAGCTTGGCAGGAAGATCCGCCTTCTGGCCACCAGCAGACGGACAGGGGATACCTGCTACGCCATGGTCTCCCCCTTCCTGGTTGGCGACGGGAACCCGCTCTACGGAGTCAACGATGTGTTCAACGCCATCTTTGTCCACGGAAATATGCTGGGAGACGCCATGTTTTACGGCAGCGGCGCCGGAAAGCTTCCCACAGCCAGCGCTGTGTCCGCGGATATCGTGGAGATCGCCGCACACCTTCATGAGTCCCTTCGTTCCGACTGGACCTCTGAAAAGATGCCTCTTCAGGAGATCGATCAGGTTACCGGCAGGTTCTTTGTGCGGGTAAAGGGAGTTTCCGATGAGGAGATCCGCGCCGTGTTCGGCCCCACGGACCTGATCACCATCGAAGAGGTGGAGGATGAGTACGGCTTTGTCACCATGCCCATGAAACAGGGGGACTACAAGAACAAGGCCGCCATGCTCGGCTCCAGAGTAGTCAGCATGATCCGCATGAAGGATTAAGGATCCACAACAAAGGATTCTCAATAAAGCATAAAATGATATAGAGCCGGATCCGGTTCGAAGCCGTGAAGCGGCGGGGTGCGGGACCGGCATCTGACAGGACTGCGTAAGATAAGGAACTGCGTTTGCAGCAGAGAGAACATCGGAGGGAATACTATGAAATATGTCATCGTCCTTGGAGATGGGATGGCAGACTGGCCTATAGACGAACTGGAGGGAGGAACGCCGCTTTCCGCGGCCAGGACTCCCGTGATGGATACCCTTGCCCGGATGTCGGAGATCGGAACGGTTCATACGATACCGGAAGGTATGGCTCCCGGCAGCGATACCGCGAACCTTTCCGTTCTGGGGTATGATCCGAAAAAATACTATACCGGCCGTTCGCCGCTGGAAGCCCTGAGCATCGGTGTGGACATGAAGGATACAGATGTGGTCTTCCGTACCAACATCGTGACCCTCACGGAGGACGACTGCCCCTATGAGGAGCAGCACATCCTGGATCACAGCTCAGACGAGATCAGCACCGGGGATGCGGCTGTTCTCCTGAAGGCAGTGGCAGAGGAGCTGGAAAACGAGACCTACCATTTTTATGTGGGCACCAGCTACCGGCACTGCATGGTGTGGGACAAAGGCCAGGTGGTGGCTCTTACGCCGCCCCATGACGTACTGACAAAGCAGATCCGCCCCTATCTTCCGCTGGATCCTGTCCTTCGCCGCATGCAGGAGAGAAGCTATGAGATCCTGAAGAATCATCCGCTGAACCTGGCCAGAAAGGCGGCAGGAAAGAATCCCGCCAACAGCTTCTGGTTCTGGGGCGCCGGGACGAAGCCGATCCTTACCTCCTTTGAGGAACAGTACCATAAAAAGGGCATCATGATCTCTGCCGTGGACCTTTTAAAGGGCATCGCAGTAGGAGCCGGAATGGACAAGGTGATCGTAGAAGGCGCCAACGGCGGCCTGAACACGAATTACGAAGGAAAGGCTGAGGCGGCGGTGAAGGCGCTTACCCGGGACGGTTATGATTTTGCCTACGTGCATGTGGAGGCTCCGGACGAGATGGGACACCAGGGAAGCCTGGAGAGAAAAATCCTTTCCATTGAGTATCTGGATCAGAGAGTTATCCGGATCATCAAGGAAGGGCTGGATGCGTCCGGGGAACCCTACCGGATGCTGATCCTGCCGGATCATCCCACTCCCATTGCCATCCGTACCCATGTGGCGGAAGCGGTTCCCTATCTTCTGTACGACAGCAGCGCTCCCCAGGAGCACACCTGGCACTATAATGAAAAGGAAGCCGCAATGAGCGGAAATACCGTAGCGTACGGATGGGATATGATGAAGTATCTCTTTTCCAGGTAAGGACAGGAGCTCATTAATATGCTGATCGTAAAAAAATTCGGAGGGACCTCCGTCGCAAATAAAGAACGGATCTTCAATGTAGCCAGGCGCTGTATTGAGGATTATCAGAAGGGCAACGATGTGGTCGTTGTGCTTTCCGCCATGGGAAAATACACGGACGAGCTCATCGCGATGGCCAGAAATATCAACGAAAAACCTCCCAGGCGGGAAATGGACATGCTTTTTACCATAGGCGAACAGATGTCGGTAGCCCTGATGGCCATGGCGATGGATAAGCTGTCGGTCCCGGCTATCTCCCTGAACGCCTTTCAGGTGAGCATGCATACCACCAGCGCTTATGGGAGCGCACGGCTGAAAAGGATCGATACAGAGCGGATCCGCCGGGAGCTGGAGAGCCGGAAGATCGTCATTGTCACCGGCTTTCAGGGAGTAAATAAATACGATGATTATACCACACTGGGGCGGGGCGGTTCGAATACCACAGCCGTTGCCCTGGCTGCGGCTCTTCATGCCGATGCATGTGAAATCTATACAGATGTGGACGGTGTCTATACGGCAGACCCCCGTCTGGTGCCCACTGCCAGGAAGCTGAAGGAAATAACCTACGGCGAAATGCTGGATCTTTCCACTCTGGGGGCGGGAGTGCTGCACAACCGTTCGGTGGAAATGGCGAAAAAATACGGCGTTACCCTGGTGGT
>JAFOJB010000368.1 GCA_017420455.1 Blautia sp. | reverse complement strand
TAATGCTCTTCGATTTCCTGTCCGTCTACATATTCCGGATCATATACAAGACCAAGTGCTACATAGGTATTCTCATCCATGCCGGCATCCTTCAGAGCGAAGGTAGCATTGTTGAAGTCCCAGGTCTGGTCGAACATGCCAAGAACTGTGCCGCTGGACAGAGCTGCGATGTACTGGTCATAGTTCATAACGAAGGTATCCTTGCTGATCAGTCCCTTATGGAACTCTTCATTCAGCTTCTTATAGTATGGCTTTGCATACGGCTTGTCGATGAAGGTTTCGGTGTGGAAATCTTCGTTGCTGACATCTACCAGCACTTCACCATCATTCGGGCGGCCCATCAGATGCTGAACCGGGTTGATCAGGCAGAAATGACGCCAGTCCTCGCAGAGGATATCAAAGCCAACATAGGGAGTTCCGTTCTCGTCGGTGGGATTCTCTGCCAGGAAAGCTTCGATCACATCAAAATACTCATTCAGAGTGTGGATCTGCGGATATCCTGCCCACTCCAGAACCTGCTTCTGAAGGAAGAAGGCCGGTCCGTTGACCTGGTTTACGATCTGCTCGCCATCGGCCAGACCATAGTTCGGAATGATATACAGTACATCATTGCCATCCTCGTCCTGAGAGATCAGACGGGCTTTCTGCGGCTCAATATGTGCCCACAGACGAGGTGTGGTCTCGGGGCTGACATAGTCAAGAAGGTTGATCAGGGCGCCGTTCTGGATAAGAAGGTCTGCGCTGTTTCCGCCGTCGAACAGATCCGGATAATCCTCTCCTGCGATCATCATGCCGAGCTTCTCGTCAAGATCGCCTGCAAGGAATTCAAACTCAAAGCTGATGCCGAATTCATCTTTGATCTTCTGATAGATCTTGTTGTCATCTGCAGGCTGGTCTCCGGGATCTCCACGGAAAACAGTCAGGGTAATGGGCTCCGGAGCTTCCTCTGCCATCGCCTGAACAGGAAGCATGGGAGCTGCTGCCATGATCATTGCCAGTGATACTGCGATAATCCTCTTCATATTTCTTTCCTCCTGATGATTGAAATTGATATTGTCAAACGAGTCAACTTCTAACAATAACGTACCATTCCTGCTTATTTCAGTCTATTTAATTCTTGCTACCTGCCTTTAAAAAATTGCTATTTCCCAGCCGCGTTTTTATCTATTTATCTGGTTTTCACAGATTATCGTCTCAATATTTGTGCTTTTTTTCCTGATTTTTTCTTTTACCGCCCCGTCTGGTATCGGCATTATTCCTTTTTCCTTTCAGAAACCCCTCTCCATGCCAGCAAGAATTAAATACTACTTTTAGGCAGGAAGATCTTTGTCCGCAGTCAAAGGCCTTTACGTCCTGCAGACGCGGGCAAAGGTTTTTCTGCCTTCAGGAGAGCCGGTCCTGTGTTTCTCTTTTCCTGTTTGACAATCCTGTATCCTCTATGCTACGATTTCATAAACCCCTCACAACAATATGGAAAGGATCATGAAATGCTTGGAATCGGAATCGACACCGGCGGCACCTGTACCGACGCGGTGATCTATGACTTCGCCACAAAAACCATCCTTGGCAGCGGGAAAGCCCTTACGACCAAATCCAACCTGGAAGTCGGCATTGCCAACGCCCTGGACGCTTTGCCTCCATCTCTCGTAGAGAAAGCCGGGATGATCGGCCTTTCCACCACTTTGGCCACGAACGCCTGTCTGGAAAACAAGGGAGCCCGCTCAAAGCTTCTCCTGATCGGCTTTGATATGCCCATGATCGAACACCTGAAGGATATTTATGCTTCCTACGGTATGAAGGATCTCACCCGTTTTATAGTGGTAGACGCAAAGGTAGAAGGGGTCTATGCGAATCCCTTTGATCCGGACTGGGAAGACCTCAGGAGAAAAGCCCCGGAATATTTCGCGGACTGTGATTCCATCGGGATCGTCCAGAAACACCCCCGGGCGAACGGCGGCAGGTTTGAGCTGACAGCCCGGCAGATCCTGAAGGAGACTGTCACACAGCCTGTCACGATTTCCTATGATATTTCCAATGAAGTGGATATCCTGAAGACCTGCGCCGGTACCATGCTGAATGCCCGGCTCATTCCTCTGGTAACAGAATTCATGGAGGCTGTCCGGCATGTGATGGAAGAACGGAATCTCCATATTCCACTGTCCATCGTCCGGAGCGACGGAACCATCATGTCCGAGGATATGGCCCGGACCTATCCGGTGGAGACCATACTCTGCGGCCCTTCCGCCAGTGTTGTAGGAGGCAGCACCCTTTCCGATACTCCGAGCGGCATCATCGTCGATATGGGCGGCACCACCACAGATATCGCCATCATCCGCAGCCACATTCCGGTACTTGCCAAAGACGGGATCCGTATCGGTCAGTGGAAGACCATGGTAAAAGGCCTTTATGTAGAGACCTTCGGTCTTGGCGGGGACAGCGCCGTGCGTTACAAAAACAATGAGCTGTACCTGGATACCGTCCGGGTGATCCCTCTGTGCGTGCTCTCCTCTCAGTACGACTATGTGCTCCCCTATCTCCGGAAGCTGGCAGAGGAAAAGCGTTTCTACACCTGCCAGGCCCATGAGTTCTACATTCTTCTGAAGGATATCTCCGGAAAAGCAGGTTATACCGATTTTGAGCAGCTGATCTGTTCCTGGCTGAAAGAAAAGCCTCTCTCCACCCTGGAGCTCGGAGAAAGAATGGGCTTTAATCCCGCGTACCTCTCCACCGAACGGCTGGAGGAGGACGGAGTTATCATCAAAAGCGGTCTGACGCCCACGGATATGATGGTGCTGAAGGGTGATTTCACTCTGTATGAGAAAGACGCCCCTGCAGCTGCCGTGGAGAGCCTTTTCGCCAATATCCGCCAGCCCCTTGCGGATGTTCCGGATCTGGTTTACGAGATGGTCACCCGCAGAATGTACGATGATGTGGCTCAGGTGATCCTGAAGCAGCAGTTCCCCAAGGTGAAGGAGTTCTCCTCTCCGGAATTTACGAAGACCATGCTGAACTGCTTCTACGAGCAGGCAGTAAAGAGCCTGCAGAAAAATCCGGACCAGGCACAAAGTCAGAGTGAAAACGATCTCATGACACTTTCCGGGCAGACAGCGGCAGCCCTCCGGACAAGCCCCGAAAGTCCGGAAACCGCCTCCATGGTGCTTACCTCTTCCCTTCCCCTGATCGGAGTCGGCGCCCCGATCCACATTTTCCTGCCTGAAGTTGCCGCTCTCCTGCATACGCAGGCAGTGATTCCGGAATATGCCGGCGTCGCCAACGCCCTGGGAGCCGTGGCCAGCCGGAAATCCCGGCAGATCATGCTGATCATAAAGGCTGAATATGAAGGCCCCAGCTTTATGGGATTTTCCTTCTATGAGGACGGGAAAAAATACCGTTCCAAAGACAAGGCTAAAATGATCGCTCTTGGAAAGGAGGCCGTGCTGCGAAGCGCCGCAAAATGGGCAAAAGCCCAGGGAATCCCCGGCGAACCCAGGGTGGATATCACCCTCTTCGAAAACCGTTTCGAGAATCGTCCCGACGGCCTGCTGTTTGAGATCCAGCTTCACGCCGTAGCGGCCGAAGCCTGAATAACAGAGAAAGCCTCTCTCAGGTGAACGCATCCGAGAGAGGCTTTTTGCGCGATAAAGCAGAGCGTACAGGGGAGTGTTTTTTCTCCCCTGTCCGGTTATAAGTCAGATATAATCACCGATCCGTAACGAAAAGCCTGGGAAAATCATAGCCGGCACAAATTCATCAAATCCGTAATCTGCTGTATCATCATTCACCAGATCATAGGTTCTCACCTTGCGCTTATCCGGATCAACGATCCAATATTCCCGGACACCGGCAGAACGGTATTTAAACAATTTGATAAAATAATCTCTTGCTCTGGTCGATGGACTGACGATTTCCAGGATCCAGTCCGGCGCACCATGGCATCCCTTTTTATCTCTCCTGCTGTCATCGCATACAACCGTAATATCCGGCTCCACATAAGTCAAATCGTCCTGGTCGAGATATACGGCATACGGGGCGGCAAATACTTTACACTTCCCCTGATGCTGCCTGATATAAAGGTTTATATCGGTGAATATTTCTCCGGAAATAATCTGATGATCTTCCGCAGGCGCCCCCATATCATAAACAACCCCATCAATAAGTTCAGCCCGTTTTCCTTCAGGAAGGGATTCAATATAACTGACAGTACAGGTTTTTTCCTCTTGCAGCGACATGGCAGCCGTCCTCCTTTCTGAGCAGAAAAGGTTACAGCTCAAAGTCTCACTGGCCGGGTACTGTAACCGGGAAAGCATACAGCCTGCTGTGGGGTAAGCGTTTCCTGCCGGTCCATGTTCTCAGGATACCGGACAGTTCTGGCCGAACCCCTCGTAGATGATATGGAACATGCTTGACATCTGCTGAGGGGTGAACCCTCTGGTCAGGAAGATCCAGATGTTGGCTCCTTTGTACTGCTCTGCAAAATCCCTGGCGATCTGATCTGCTTCCTCGTCCGTCACCTCGTGATCCGGCGCGGCGATCTCCACGCCGAACTTGAATTCCTTCCCGTATTTCTGCACCAGAGCATACTTGTCGTTGACCTTCGGCTGCCCTCTCCAGGAATCAATGCCGGTGGAGAACAGGTTCGGAAGCAAAGTGGAAATACAGCCGCAGGAATGCATTTCCACAAAGACGCCCATTTCATGGGCTGCCTGCACGACCTTCGTGACATAAGGCACGATCATTTCTTTATGCCTGTCCGCTGAGAAAAATGTGGACTTCTGTGTTCCCCAGTCGTCATGGAGATAAATATGTTCTGTACCGAAGGTATTGTGAAGCCGGCCGATCAGATCAATGTAAAGATCTGAAAGCTTCGTGAACAGTGCATGTATCGCATCCTCCGCGTCCTCATCGATCATGGCGACAGCCGCATCCTCGAAACCGACGTAAGAGATCAGTCTCTCAAAAAAGCCTGTATAAATGGTGGAGCTGATCAACTTGTCCGTATTCAGGTAATCCTTGTTTCTTTCCCTGCAGCCTTCCCAGTCGAAAGCAGAAATATCAGGAAACTTCACGACATCTTCCCAGTCGCAGATATCATCCATCATCGTATATCCCGGAGGTTCGATCGATCCCCTCTCCACCGGCGAATACACCCAGGGTACCCCGAACATATCATTACCGCCGTATTCTTCCGCGGTATATTTTCGTGCTTCATTAACGGCACCTCTCGCGACGTTGTCCGGAATGATATCCGGATCAAACCGCAGCATATCACGATTGGACGGCGCCCACTGCACCGGTTCATTTCTGAAAAATCTTATAAAGTTTTCCCGTGGTGTCAGACTCTCCATATAGTTTCTCCTGTCTGCATGAATTCCAAATCTCTGCAGGATTTCGAATTCTCTGTCTGAATCTCTGTCGTTGTTTCGGTTTCTGTTTTTTCTTTTCCCTGCTTTTTGTTTATGCCTTATTCTCTGTTTCTGTCTTTGACGCTGTTTCCGTTTCTTTCTTTACGTTCTTTCTTTACGATTTTTCTTTCTATGACTCTGTTTCTGTTTCGTCTTTACAGCTTGTTGATCTCTCTGCAGCGGTGGCAGGCAGCCAGATGGCCGCCGCCCATGTCGGTAAGCGCAGGAGCAGGGTTATTCCTGCATTCTTCCGTGGCATAGATGCATCTGGGAGCAAACCGGCAGTGATCCTCCGGATTGATCGGGGATGCCAGCTCCCCTTTCAGCAGTATCCGTTCCCGCCTGTTCTTCAGGGACGGAACAGGAATAGCAGAAAGAAGGGCTTTGGTATAGGGATGCAGGGTGTTGCTGAACAGTGTTTTTGTCTCACATTTTTCCACGACCTGTCCCAGATACATG
>JAFOJB010000367.1 GCA_017420455.1 Blautia sp. | reverse complement strand
TGCCGTCAGTTACTCCGGAAAGCCCTCTCTGTTATTTCCGCCCCGGCCGCAGGCTGATCACGATCCCGACGGCGATCAGGACAGCGCCGATCCAGAAATTCAGGCCTGTCTCTTCTTTCAGGAACAGGATCCCCATGATAGAGGCCACCAGAGGCTGGACGGGATAGAAGGACGAGCATACGCCTGCCTCCAGCACGGAAAGGCTTTTGTTCCACAGGAAATAGGCGAGGCCGGTGCAGATGCTTCCCATATACAGAAGCGCGGCCACACAGGCGGCATCCGGTTCAAAGGCGGCCCCGCCGCGGTTCTCTGCAAGAGCTGCAAAGAAATAAAATACCATTGCCGCTGCGACGCTGTTGCGGGTGATCTGGAGCGGCTCATATTTCTTCGTGACCTTTCTGGTTATTACAGAGACAAAGGACCAGACCACCACCGAAAACAGGGAAAAGAGAACTCCCTTCATGCTCAGCTGCGCTGCTCCTCCTCCCAGGATCACATAGACGCCCACCAGAGCCAGGGCGATCCCGGTGATCTTCCGGACTGTCACCGCCTCGCCCAGAAGGAGCATGGCAAACAGGGTCATGGTCACGGGGTTCAGGGCGTTGATGAGGGAAGCCACGGAAGCTCCCGTATATTTTGTCCCCAGAAGCTGCGCGCCTACCGCAAGGAAATATCCGGCGCCTCCGATCAGGAGGATATATTTCCAGTCGCTTTTCTCCATTTTCTTCTTTGGCTTCCCAAGCATCAGCGTCAAGGTGACGACCGCCACCAGAAAGCGGAAAAAGGAAAGGGTGAAGGGGCTTATTTTTCCCAGGGTATACTTGCTCACTACATAAAGACTGCCCCAGATCACAAAGGTGACCAGGAGATAGAAATAGGCTTTCCTGTTCTCAGATGTCATAGTATGCACTCTCCTCTTATAAACACGGTTTTTCTCCGATACTGCATTGCCGATCAGTATAACACTAACAGAAATCCGGTGCACATTTGTCGGATAGAACAGTGCATTTTTTCAGGAAACATTGGTTACAGTCCCCGGCCGGGGAGACCGTGAACTGTAACAAATATTGATGCCGCATCTGCAAAGATGATTGTTCTCCTTGCTTTACGTCAGTGCCTACGGTATAATAATCCTCATGAATGCGAATAAATATCCAAACAAAACAAAACTGATCTTTTTTTTCCTGAAAGGAGCTCTGCACTATTTTGTGCTGAGTGCTTTTTTTGCTGCGCTGGTTTCGCTCCTCGACATGCTGCGGCCGAAGATCATCTCCTTCACGGTGGACTGTGTCATCGGGAACGATGCGCCTCAGATTTCCCGTCTTTCCATGGAGCTGCTGGACATGGCCGGCGGAGTCAGCGCCCTGAAGGAAATGCCTCTTCTTATTGCGCTCCTTGTCGCCCTCGTGGGAGCTCTGGCGGCATTATGCCGGTATCTCTTCCGGGTCTGCAACGCCAGAGGGGCAGAAACGTTTGTGCAGAAGATGCGGAACGACCTTTTCGGCCATATTCTGTACCTTCCCTACACCTGGCTCTCGGAAAACGCCACCGGAGATATCATCCAGCGCTGTACCTCGGACGTACAGACCATCAAGCGCTTCATGGCCGAGCAGATGACCGCGCTGGTCAGAACCTTTATCCTGATCTTTATGGCTCTCTGGTTCATGTCCGGAATCAGTCCCCGGATCACCCTGATCTGCTCCCTGTTCATCCCTGTCATTGTCTGTTATTCCCTGATCTTCCATGTGAAGATCGGCAGCGCCTTCGAAAAGGCAGACATCGAGGAGGGCGTTCTGTCTACCATCGCCCAGGAAAACCTCATCGGCGTCCGCATCGTGCGGGCCTTCGGGCGGGAGGTCTACGAACGGGAACGTTTTGAAAAACAGAATGAAGAATATACCGGTTTCTGGATCCATCTGATCCGGCTGCTGTCCGCCTACTGGGCATCCGGAGATATCATTACGGGGCTTCAGAATCTGACGGTGCTTGTCCTGGGCACAACTGCCTGCGTTTCCGGAACCCTTTCCCCCGGGAACCTGATCGCCCTGATCTCCTATAACGCCATGCTGATCTGGCCGGTCCGCACCCTGGGAAGGGTGATCTCGGAGATGAGCAAAGCCGGCATCTCTCTGGAACGTCTCCGCTATATCATGAATTCGGAGATCGAAGACCAGAAGGAGGACGGAAAAACGCCGGACCTTTCCGGGGATATCGTTTTCGAGAACGTTTCCTTCTCTTACGGAGCATTACGGCAGGAGGCTTCTCCTTCCGGTCAGGAAAGTCCTTCCCCAGACCGGAACCAGCCCGGAAATGGAATACTCTCTGATCCCGCTCCTGTTCTGAAGGATGTCTCCTTCCGGATCAGGGCCGGCCAGACCGTTGGGATCCTCGGGGGTACCGGCTCAGGGAAATCCACGCTCATGTATCTTCTGGAACGGCTGTATGACCTTCCTCCGGAAAACGGAAGGATTACCATCAGCGGCGTCGACCTCAGAGAGATCCGCACCGATCATCTCCGGGAAAACAACGGCATCGTCCTTCAGGAGTCTTTCCTGTTTTCCATGTCCCTGTCCGACAATATCAGCATCGCCGCCAGGGAAAAGACGGAGGTTTCCTCCATCCGGGAGGCTGCCAGGATCGCATGCATCGATGATGTCATAGAAAGCTTCACCTCCGGCTACGATACCTTTGTGGGAGAAAGAGGCATGACGCTTTCCGGCGGAC
>JAFOJB010000366.1 GCA_017420455.1 Blautia sp. | reverse complement strand
CCATGAATACATTCACCAGATTGTTGTGATAGGCGACACGGATCACCGGTTTTCCGATACTCTTCAGTTCCTTGTTCTGCAGGCTTTCAGACAGATAGACATTCGTCAGGCTTCTGAGACGCGAGAAATCCAGTTTGAAGAAGGACAGGATATGGCTCTCATCGCTCAGAATACCGTTCTCAAAGCCCAGTGCCTGCAGGTAATTCTCCAGCATCTCACAACGGACCTGATCGATCCGGTCTTTCAGATCTGCTGCGGAAACTTCCCTGTCCTCCTTTAACATGACGGTACGGGCTGTGATGACGGATTTTTCGAAGTCAAAATAGGTATTCAGCCGGATCCTGCTCAGGGTAAAATCATGCTCCACCCCTTTTTCCACATCGAACATCTCGAAATACCGGGAATAGATATTCTTCCGGAAATCCTTCAAGATCGGTTTTACGCTGACAGAAGGATTTCGATCGACCAGATCGATCAGTCCGATCTCTTCTGTGGTGCCATCCACCCGGTCCAGAAACGCAGCAGCTCCATTCTCTTCTTTCGTCAGCACAAATCCCTTCCCTGCCAGATTCAGAAACGACTGGGTTTTATGGTCCAGGCTGGTCGAAAGGACATATCGGCCGTCGATCGACAGGCGTACTTTACAGGATTCCAGACGAAGTGTACAGGGAACATCATTGAAGAGAACGTTCCGCCCCGACAGAATCTCCACCAGATTTCCCAGAAGACTGTCGTTTACAGTAATATATCGTTTGCTGCTTTTTTCGGAAACTCTCCCTTTTGTGAACTTCGCATTCATGAGGATCTTTATGGCAGCGGAATCCTCCTCATTCAGATTCTCCGTATCGTGAGTCAGGATCAGATCCTTCCCGTACTCTGTAGTCTGTCCGGTCCGGAATGCATTGATGAATTCCCACGCATCCTTCACCACATACCTTCTGGCATTTCCGACTTTAAACGCCAGCGCATTGGAGTCGTTTTCCCGGTAGATCAGCCAGTCTATTCCCGCCTTCGCCGTCTCCGTGAAAAGAAGCTTCTCATCCATCAGCGATTCGCAGAGCTTTCGGTAGGCAGTGACAAATTTCTTATGATTCCTTTCGAACAGAAACGCATCTACCGCGTCCTGATTCTTTTCCAACTCTTTTCGATATTCTTCTTCTTTCTCTCCCAGACAGAGCCGGCGGATCAGATCCGGCGGATACTTCACATCCTTTACACGGGACCATACGTCTGACAGCTTTCCGTTTGCCTCTTTCAGAGAAAGAACCTCCATGTTGGAGTTCATATCTACTACCAGGAATTCCGTATGAAAAGTGCTGGAATTATTGACAATACGGTAACTGCAGGTAAAATATGTCCTGATTTCCTTTTCGGGAGATCCTTCTTTTATCCCGGTCAGCCTGTCTGTAAGCAGAAGAATTCCGATGAATCCGGCCAATAACCTGCTGTCCGGCAATGCTGCAGCACTTTCCAGTATTGCATTTTTCAGATCCTTCTTACCGGAAAACCTGATCCGTTCTGCCGTCCGAAGCAGATACTGTCCTTTCTCCGCCGGCCCGGCATCGGCCAATAAGGTATCCATGACATAGCGGAAGTTTTCCAGGGACAGCGGCATATTGTTGATCATTTTCCGCTGGTCTTCCAGATCAAGCGTATGGATATCCTCCATGGGCATCGTAAAATTCTTCAGCTTTCCGTAAGTCTCTATTCTCTGTCCCGATGAAAGCCGTGCCATCAGCCTGTGGAAAACCGGTTCCGCCTCTTTCCATTGAGTGAATTGATCGATCTTTTCGGAAACAGCGGAAATATAAACGGGATCGATATCCGGGGAATCCGCGATTTTTTCCAGAAAAGGAATATCATAAAGATCCAGCTCCTCCTTTCCCTCCGCATAATACCGAAGCAGCCCCGGAAGATCTCCCCGGTATTTCAGGAGACATTCTTTGTACGTATCCTGCGTATAATCCTCCCGGTCATCCAGCTCCCGGACCACCGCTTTGTATTCCTTCAGTACACGCTTGAAACAGGCGCGGTTGGAGCGGTACTGACGATCCTCATACTCCTCCTTTTCTGCATAATTTCCCTCATCCAGAACCGCTTTCCGGTAACCCGGGTCCTCAAACAGACACAACAGCATATAATCATAATTATCTTCAAGGAACTTTGAATCGTATTCATCATAAGCCGGATAAAGATCCAGAAGAAAGTAATGGAAGTTGTAATAGTAATCATCACTGTGGGCAGCATCCAGCAGGTGTATGATCTTTGTAATCTTTCCGATGAGCTCCTGGTCCAGAATCTTGCATTTCAGAGTCAGGACAGCATTTTCCAGGTCCGGTTCCAGAAAAAGCAATTTATTTACGGGAAGATCCGTGACAATATATGCATGCATCAGCTTCGCAAGTCTTCTCTGGGCTTCCTGTGCGGCCGCCGTCGTATGTACACAGCGGGGGACACCGCAGGTGCACATGGATTCTTTATAATACCGATATACTTTCTTTGGCACCTGGATCGTAAAATGTTCCTTTCCGCCGTCAATTTCCGCTTTTACGCCTCCATCCTCACAGGGAAAGAAAGAAAATGTAGTGTCCGCCGGAAGCGGTTTTTCCGTCGGTTTCTTTTTCAGGGACTGATAATAAAACCGTTCGTCGGGGTTGTAATCTCTCAGCCAGCAGACAACGTTGTCCCTTTCAGAATCCATGTTTGCCGGAAGCAGCGTTCCATCCTCATAAAACGCCTGATAACCATCCTTTCCTCCAATGTTGTACAGAATTCCGAAACCATGCTCAT
>JAFOJB010000365.1 GCA_017420455.1 Blautia sp. | reverse complement strand
GCAGCTCCTCTGCCTTCTCTCTGGAAATGGCAAGGCGAAGATACCGGTCCGACTGGATCTTCTTTTTCTCCCGGATGGGAAAGACGGTCCGCAGGGCCTGGAGCATAGTGCCTCCATAGGTTTCCTTCATCCAGAAGGCCAGGGAGATCAGGCGGCTCTGCGTGGTCTCCTCCGTACTCCTGATCTTCAGGATCTCCTTTACTTTTGCTTCTTCACAGGAACTTTCGCCGGTAAGACCGATCACATACCCGGTTCTTCTGGCATCTCCCTTTCCAAAGGGAATCTCTACCACCATTCCCGGCCGGAGCAGCTGCTCCATCTCCCGGGGCACCCTGTAGGAGAAGCTGCGGTCCAGCTCTCCGGCGGAAATATCTATGATTACATCTGCATACATATCAAATTATATTCCGGGCAGATCTGACTGCCGTTCATCATTCTTCCCCGCGGCATATGCAGTTATACTGAACCAGCTGCCTGTGGCAATTACCCTGGATTGATCCAGTATATCTGCAGCGTTGTCTTCTCCGGCTTTCAGGCCGCAGTTCCATGCTTTACCCGCCGGGACCGCAGAGCTGCGGTGTTCTCCGGGGAACGTCACTGTTTTTTATCTTCCTCCAGAATCTCGGCGATCAGGACTCTTTCGTCCATGGGATACTTTTTCCCTTTGATCTCCTGGTAATCTTCGTGTCCTTTTCCTGCAAGTACCACGATATCTCCCGGTTCCCCATGGTGGATTGCGTAGGCGATCGCCTCTTTCCTGTCCGGGATTTCCACATATTTTCCGCTGGTTTTTTCGATCCCGGTGCGGATATCATCGATAATGGCCTGCGGTTCCTCATCCCTGGGATTGTCGGAGGTGATGATGGTCAGATCCGCCAGCCGTCCGGAAACCTCTCCCATCTCGAAGCGCCGCAGCCTGGAACGGTTGCCGCCGCAGCCGAAAAGGCAGACCAGACGGTGCGGATGATACTCCTTCAGTGTGGTAAGAAGGCTTTCCAGCGCCATGGCATTGTGGGCATAATCGATCATCAGGGTGAATTCGTCCGATACCCTCACCATCTCTATTCTTCCCTTTACCTTCGCGACAGACAGGGCTTTCTGGATATTTTCCGTTTCCACATGAAAATGCCGGCAGATAGCGATGGCCGTCAGAGAATTATAGATGCTGAATTTTCCCGGGACGTCGATTTCCACCGGAAAATCCATGAGTCCCTTCACCTGATAGGCAACCCCAAGGTATCCCTTTCCGGTAATCAGGCGGGCGTTCTCTGCGCGCAGGTCTGCCTGGCCGGAAAAGCCGTAGGTTTCCAGAGCGCAGGTATGTCCCGCGGTGACTGCCTCGAAATGCTCGTCGTCCCGGTTCACGATTCCCACTCTGCACTGGGAAAGAAGCATGGCCTTGCAGTGAAGGTAGTGGTCAAAGTCCTTGTGCTCATTCGGTCCGATATGGTCCGGTTCAATATTGGTAAATATTCCGTAGTCAAACACAAAGCCCTGGGTTCTGTGAAGCATGAGCCCCTGGGAGGATACCTCCATGACTACGGCGTCGCAGCCGGCGTCGGCCATTTCCCGGAAGTATTCCTGAACCAGATAGGATTCGGGCGTGGTATTGGCGGCGGGGATATGCTTTTCCCCTATGATCACCTCGATCGTCCCGATCAGGCCGACCTTGTAGCCTGCATTTTCCAGGATGGATTTTACCATATAGGTGGTAGTGGTTTTCCCTTTTGTCCCGGTAATTCCGATGGTTTTCATCTTTTCCGCGGGATGTCCGAACCAGGCGGCCGAGATGAACGCCATGGCGTAACGGGTATCCTGCACGCGGACCACCGTCACGTTTTCAGGCGCCTGTACTTCTTCCTCCACTACCAGTACCCGGGCGCCTTTCTGTATTACGTCCGGAACATATCTGTGTCCATCCGAAACCGCGCCGCGGATGCAGAGAAACAGGGAACCCTCCGTTACCTTCCGGGAATCGTAGACCACCGAAGTGACTTCCGCCTCCTCATTTCCCTGCAGACAGGTATATTCCAGTTTTTCCAGTAAATAAGATAATTTCATAATAAGTTTCCTTCCCCGCTCTTCCGGCCTGTTTTTTATGCCTTTCTGCCGAACAGCGTCACATCTCCTTCTTTGTTGGCGAAAGCTTCGGCTGCATTTCTGCAGGAGACATCCGTATACAGCTCTGTGTACTCGTCGGTGTAAAAGATATTGAAATAACACCCTGTTCCCACCTCGGAACTGATCCAGGCTTCTTCCTCCGTCTGAGGATTCAGAAGGATGTGAAGAGACCTGCCGTCCGGCGCGTTAAGACGTTCTGTCAGGCTTTTCGGCGGTTTAAAGGCTTCCGCCGCGTCTGCGCTGAAAACAGTATCCACCGCCAGGGATCTCTCTCCGTCTTCCTTTTCGATATAGCATTCTGTAGAGGTGCGAAGCCCGGTCTCCATGGAAAAATGGTGTACCTCCACCCAGGCGTCCGTCTCCCCCATGTACGGGAAGAAGGCGCTCTCGATCATTCCGGCTCCTGCTCTGTCTGTTTTTCTCTGGGTGATGACGACTTCCGAACCCTTTTTGGAAATCTCCAGGATCTCCGCCTCCCGGGAGGGATCGTAAAGCTGATACCAGAAGGCGCTCTCTTTTTCTCTGGACTGATCGTCCAGGAAAACGTCCCGGTACGGGGTTTTTGCCGCGCCGTCAAATCCGTAGATGTCCCCCGGCGTGACCACCAGGATGTCCCCATCGCTGCTTTCATAGGAAAGAATGTCCTTTCCCGCGTAGTATCTGGTAGAATAGCTGAGCATCCTTCCGTTCAGGTAATAGGCGGCCGATGCCGAAAGAGAGGTGTGGTCCCGGAGAAAGACATCCATGCTGTTTTTCCGGAAATAGTACTCTGCCTCCCCGGAAACCGTCGTCATGTCCTGAACCGCAGAGGTATCGGTTCCCGCAGACGGTGTTTCGCCGTTCCCGGCATCCCCTGCCTTCGGTTCTTCGCCGCTCGCGGCTTCTCCGGTTTTCGGGCCTTCGACGCCCACGGCTTCTCCTGCCTCCGGACCTTCACTCTTCCCGGCTTCTCCTGCCTCCGGGCTTTCACTTCCTCCGGCTTCTCCTGCCTTGGAGCCTTCACTTCCCGCGGCTTCTCCTGCCTTGGGGCCTTCGCTGTCTGCTGCGGCTGTCTGGCCCGCTCCGCCGTCTGTCCCATCGGACTGACCCTTGCTTTCTTCGGAAGCTCTGCCATTCTCTCCCTGATCTTCTTCTGCCGGAGAGGGTTTCTTCTTCACCGGATTCAGGATGTCGATATTTTTGGCATCCTCAAACGAAAACAGGGATTCAAAAGGAGATCCCTTCTTTGTCTCCCCGCTTCCCCCTTCCTCCTGCACTGTATCTGATTCCTCAGGCGCTGTATCTGATTTTTCCGGCGTTGTATCTGATTCCTCCGGCACTGTATCTGATTCCGCTGCTGCCAGTTCTCTGTTCCGGGCGGACAAGGCGCTGAAAATATCTCCTAATTCGCGTTTTCCTTTATTCTCCTCTGCACCTGCAGTAAGACAGGAGACGGACAGCATACCGGATAAGAAAATACACAAAAGCCTTTTTCTGTTATTCATCTGGAAAATCTCCTCTTATTCGTAAGAATATACTGACTTACAATGTTGTCGGACGGCGGTTTTGCAAAGTCGGCCGGAACAGAGCCGAAACCAGGATCCGCCTCCCTGACATGCTTTTATTTTACAACACACGGCTCGGAAGCGTCAAGATGCAAGCGTCCTCCCAGTTGACATAAAGCCTTAGGTGGTAACAGTTCATGGTCTCACCGTCTGACTGGCCCTCCTTCTATCCATCCTGTCGAAAAGGCTCTTTTGAGGCAGAATAATCTCTTCTTTTATCGAAAAAAGCCCGTTTCCGGTTCGGTATGCTATAATTCCCGCAATAACCGGTTTATGAGAAATATCATACGCAAAGTACCCGAACAGAGGTGAAAGACAATGAATAGCGATCCCAGTCCGGAAGAACAGGACAGGCGGAATCTGATCGAACTGCGGCTTCGTGAGATCACGGAAGCACTCCTGGCAGTCAGCAGAGCAATGGAGGAAAGCGAGACCGAATACAGTGGAGCCATCCATCTGCTTGCGGGACTGCTCTCCGATCTCTCCAGAATAATATAGACAAAAAAACGAATATATGTTAGGATGAAACTGTAGAAAGTTACTATTTAAAGGTGTATTTCTGAGATATATTTCAGAGATCTGTTCAAAGATCTGTTTCAGAGATTTGTCTCGAAAAAAAATGGAGGGGGATTCAGATGGGTCTGTTTGACAAAAAATATTGCGACGTATGCGGTGAGAAAATAGGGCTGTTCGGAAACAAAAAGCTGGAGGACGCGAATCTCTGCAAGAACTGCGAGAAAAAGCTTTCTCCCTGGTTTACAGGCAGGCGTCATACCTCTCTGGAGGAGATCAAGGAACAGCTTGCGTACAGAGAAGAAAATCTACAGGAGGTAAAAAACTTCCACACAACGCAGGTCCTCGGAAAAAGGACCCGGGTGATCCTGGATGAGGATGCCGGGAAATTCATGGTGACCTCCTCTCATAATCTGGAGGAGGCAAATCCGGATGTCCTTTCCTTCTCTCAGGTGACCGGCGTGGATATCAGTGTAGACGAAAACAGATCCGAGCTTTACCGCAAGGACAGCGAGGGGAAAAACGTCAGCTATAATCCGCCCAGATACGAGTACACTTACAGGTTCCAGGCTCTGATCCGGGTCAACCATCCTTATTTCGATGAAATGAAGTTCCCTCTTAATGATTCTTCCATCGAAATCACCCCGCCCTATACAGGCGGTCCGGATTCCAGGCTTCCCCATCCTGAAATGAATGTGGAGTATCAGGAATACAAAGAACTGGGGCAGGAGATCAAGGAAGCGCTGCTTGGAAACAAAAAAGCCATGAAGGAAGCCGAAGCGGCTTCGAACGCGCCGAAAAAAACAGTGGAATGCCCCTTCTGCCATGCCGCCACAATACCGGACGCAAACGGATGCTGCGAATACTGCGGCAGCGTGATCCAGTGAGGAACTGTTCACAGCTGTGAACGGCTCCTGAATTTCCGGATCCATCCTAAGGCAGAAAGATCTGTGAAGGAGGTACTTCCATGAAACAGAAAAAACGCAGCCTGTGCATCATGCTTCTGGCCGCTCTCCTGTTTGTCCTTCCGGCAGGCGCAGCCACCCGGCAGATGGCAGCTTCAAAACCCGCGGAGAATGCAAAGGAAACCACAAAGAGCACCGCGAAGGATGCTGCAAAGGAAAGCGCAAAGGGTACCACAAAAGGGACTGCAAAGAGCACCGCAAAGAGCACCGCAAAGGGAACTGCGAAGGATACCGGCGGGAAGAGCGGGGCGGCCAAAGAAAGCTCTGCCAAGGCACATACTCATGAATACCAGCAGAAGATCGTCCCGGCGACCCTGACGAAGGACGGCAGCATCTCTGATGTGTGCAGAATCTGCAAAGACGAAAAAAACAAAAAGGTGATCTCCCGCGTAAAGACCATCGTTCTTTCCAGAACCAGCTTTCCCTGCAACGGCAAAAACCAGAAGCCGGAGGTCACGGTCAAAGACGCCAAAGGCAAAAAGCTGGATGCTTCCATGTATACCCTCTCTTATCCTGCCTCCTGCAGCAAGGTCGGTACCTACAAGGTCACCATCCGTCTGAAGGGCAGCTATTCCGGAACAACAACCAAAAGCTACAACATCACAAAGGGAGAACAGAAGATCGAAGCACCGGACCTGGAAAAGAAAATGGGCGGTGCATCCTTCCAGCTGAAGGCGAAGATCGTAGAAGGCAGCAAAGGCTCCAGCTGTACTTATTCCTGCAGCAGCACCTCTGTCGTAAAGGTGGCCAAAAACGGAAAGGTCACCATTAAGGGCGTAGGAAAGGCAACGGTCACTGCCACTGCAAAGGCCACCAGGGACTATAAGGCCGCCAAAGCCACCTTTACCATTACCGTCCTGCCAAAAAGCACCTCCATCTCCAGTCTCACCAATCCGGAACCCGGTTCCCTTCTGGTACGCTGGCGAAAGACCGAGGGCGTCACCGGCTATCAGATCAGCGTCAGCTATCTGCCCAATTTCAGCGGCGCCAGAAGCATCACCGTCAGCAATCAGAATACCACGACCTGCACCAGGAAGAATCTGACGAAATGGCTCCGGATCTATGTGAGGATCCGCACCTACAAGTCCGTCGGCGGAAAAAAATATTATTCCGAGTGGAGCACCCCAAAGAGCCTGCGTCTCTCAAAATAAGCATAAAAAACGTACCCTTCCGGCCTGCGAAAGCGCGCAGGTTCAGGAAGGGTACTTTTTCCGGCTTTTTCAGGAGCTCATTCCAGGATCCCGCTTTGTTTTACGGCGTTCAGGGCTTCTCTGATCTTATCCGGGGGAAGCACCAGAGCAAACCTGACATATCCTTCCCCATGGGGACCGAAACTGCTGCCGGGGGTACAGAGAACCCCGGCCTTCTCCAGAAGATCCAGGCAGAATTTCATACTGGAGCTGTAGGAGGCAGGGATCGGCGCCCATACGAACATACTTCCCTTCGCGTCCGGGATCTCCCACCCGATGGCGCGGGCTCCGCCGCAAAGGGCGTCTCTTCTCTCCTGGTATTCCATGCATTGCTTTTTTACGTTCTCCGTCGGTCCTGTAAGCGCTGCGATGGCTGCCTTCTGAATCGGAATGAACATTCCGAAATCAATCTGGCTGCGCAGCAGACGTACCGCGTCCACCACATCCTTTCGCCCGATCAGGAAGCTGATCCTGGCCCCCGTGACATTAAAGGATTTGGAAAGGCTGAAAAACTCCGCTCCGATCTCCATGGCTCCGGGAACTGCCAGAAAGCTTTTTCCCTCGTTTCCGTCGAAGATGATATCGCTGTAGGCATTGTCATGGACAATAAAGACATCATACTTTTTCGCCCATGCCACGATCTCCTGATAGGTATCCTCCCTGGCCACGGCTCCCACCGGATTCGCGGGAAGGCTGACGATCATCAGCTTCGCCTTTTTGGCGATCTCTTCCGGGATATCCGATACCCTGGGAAGAAAGCCGTTCTCCTTCACCATGGGATAATACCAGGGAGACGCCTGGGCAAGAAACGCGCCGGCCTGAAACACGGGATAGCAGGGATCCGGGAGCAGGATAAGATCCCCCGGATTCAGGAGAGCCAGAGCCAGATGGCCTGTTCCCTCCTGGGTTCCGTAGCAGCTCATGATCTGTTCCGGATGCAGATCTACCTGAAATCGTTTCTTATAATACGCACATACCGCATCCAGAAGCTCCGGCAGGTCCCTCAGGGAATACTTCCAGCTTTCCGGATCCTGTGCGCTTTCCGTAAGCGCCTTTCGAATATGCTCCGGTACCGGAAAATCCGGCGTACCAATGCTCAGATTATATATTTTCCTGCCCTGCTTCTCCAGCTCCAGCTTTTTTACATTTAATGACGCGAAAATCTCTTCTCCGAAATTCTGTAGCCTGTCTGCAAATTTCATCCTGTCTTTGTTCCTTTCTGTTCGACGGTCCGCTTTGTCAGGCAAATACAGACCTCTGACTTCCGGAGGGAATGATCTCAAACCCCGTTACCGTCACTGTAAAAGATCCCTCCGCGCCTTCGTACCGTCTGGTTTCCATCGCCTGAACCGTAATAATGGCAGTTCCCCTGGATACTGCAGTCACCACCCCATCTTCACTGACAGTGGCAATGGACGGGTCGGAAGAAGTATAGGTCCTGGAAGTAGCCGTAGAAACATCCAGAACAGCAGAATCTCCTTCGAAAAGCTCCAGATTCTTTCCTTTGATCGTCTGGCTTTCTCTCTTTACCGTTACCATCGCGTCTGTCTCGGCACGCTCAAACCGGGATGTCTCCCTGGCGGTCACGGAAATCCTGGCAGTACCGGGAGAAAGCCCCGTCACAGTCCCGTTCTTATCCACAGACACGATATTTTCATCCGAGGAAACGAATGTCAGCGAGGTATTTGCTTTTACAGAGAGACCCTTCTCTTCTCCCACGGTCATCTCGAAATCCTGGAGAGTCAGGTTCTGGGTCCTCTTCACTACGGTGATCTCGCAGATTGTCGAGGCGCTGTTGTATTTTGTCGTCCCCTTTGCCTTAATAATGATATAGGCCTTCCCCAGGGCAGCTCCTGTCACATTTCCCTTTTCATCCACCTGGACAATCTCCGGATCAGAAGAGGTATAGCTTCTGGAGGTGCTGGACACCACATTCAGAGGAACCGTCTCATCGATACCGATGCGCATATCTTCCGCGTCGATCTTCTGTCCTTTAGAAGAGACTGTGACCAAAGCCTGCGTTTCGGCGCTGTCAAAGATGGAGGTTGATTTCGCTTTTATGGTGATCACAGCGGTGCCTTCCCGGTATCCTGTCACATCCCCGTCCCCGGAAACTCTGGCTACTGATTCGTCGGACGAGCTGTAGGTCCTGGAGGTTCTGGTTTTTACTCTCAGGTTTCCCGTTTCCCCCACCTGAAGCGCAAGGCTGCCGGTCAGAATCTGCTGCTTTCTCCTGTTTACTTCAACCTGTACTTCCTTGTGGGCAGGATTGAATTTTGAGGTTCCCTTTGCGTCGATGGTGATCACTGCCTGGCCTTTTGCAACCGCTTCCAGGTTTCCTGCGTCATCCACCGTTATCACAGAGGGATCGGAGGAGGTATAGCTCATCGTAGTTTTCGCTTTGGAGCCGATGCCTGCAGTGTCTCCTACAAACAGGCTGATCCTGTCCTCTGCCTCTATGACCTGGTCTCCTCTGCTGACGCTGACCCTGATCAGCTTCAGCGTATCCGAGTATCCGCTTCTGTCCGCTTTCACCATCAGATTCGCTTCGCCGGCAAAAAGGCCGGTGATATTTCCTTCTTCATCCACCGTGGCAACGGAGGCATCCGATAACGAATAGGTAAAATGAGCGCCTTCTACAGAGGTGGTAACCCCCAAAGCCTTTGTTTCGCCGATCTTTAAGGTGATATCCGCAGGTCCCTCCATCGGAATGGTCTGCGCTGCAGCTGCCGGCAGCGCGAAAAGGACAGCCAGCAGGAGGATGCAAAGCGCCAAAGCCCTGCATATTCCATAATTGCCTTTCTTCATTAATTCTCCCTTCCTTTTCTCCTCTGAACTACATGGATTTTCTCTCCGCGATCTCTGCCATCTTGGCATCGTTGAGCCTGGTGTCGCCATGGACTCTCGAATAGGAAAGATACCCGTTCATACGGTCGATCTTGGTCAGATTCCTTGAGCCGCACACCGGGCAAACGTCCATTTCCAGCTCTTCGTGACCGCAGTCATCGCAATAGGCCAGAGAAAGATTCACTCCTTCATAGTATCCCAGCTTCATGGCGCGCCTGATCAGTGTCCTCACCGCTTCCTTGTTGTAGCTGATGGGATATCGCACATACTGGATCTTCCCGCCGTTGCACAATTCCCAGAACCTTCCCTCCAGATCCTGTTTTTCAATGGGAGTAATATCCTCTGTCACATGGCAGTGGAAGCTGTTGCTCACATAAGGGCGGTCGGAAACCTTTGCGACGATTCCGTACATTCTGCGGAACTGTTCCACCTGCAGACCGCAAAGGCTCTCCGCCGGCGTTCCGTAGATCGCATAAAGATGGCCGTCCTCTTTTTTGTACTGCGCGATCTTCTTATTGATATACTGCAGCACCTCCAGGGCAAACTGCCCATCCTCCGCAATGGACTTTCCGTTGTACAGCTCCTGCAGCTCATTCAGAGCCGTAATGCCGAAGGAAGCCGTAGCCGGCCGAAGGAGCCTGCCGATCTTCTCATGAGGCTGGAGATTCCCGCCATAGAAGCCTCCCTCGCAGTAAGCCAGAGGGTTCGTGGAAGCCCGCATCTGGGCCAGGTATTCGTAGGTCCTGATATGAAGGGAACGGATCATCTCCAGATAGAAATCCAGCACCTCGTAGAAATCTCTGCTTTCGGACCTTGCCTTTGCCAGGATCATGGGAAGATGGAGGCTTACGGCGCCGATGTTGAACCTTCCTACAAACACCGGAACATCCTTCTCATCTGCCGGCTCCATACCTCCCCGTTCGTACCAGGGGCTCAGAAAAGCCCTGCAGCCCATGGGGCTGATCACCTTCCCGTATTTTTTGTACATACTGGCAATATAGCCTTCTCCGGTGAGGGAAAGCCAGTCCGGATACATGGTCCTGGAGGAGCAGTCCACTCCCGCCTCAAATACATCCTCGCAGCATTTTCCCTTTCCATGGATGTTTTCGTCATAAAGGAAGACGATCTTCGGGAACAGGACCGGCTTTTTATGGCCTTCCTTCCCCTGCCCTCCCTGGTGTACCTTCAGCAGGGAAAGATTGCACATTTTCTCGAACTGTCCTGTGCCGAGTCCCATGGTGACGGTGACAAAGGGATAATCTCCCCGGGAAGAGCCTACGGTATTCAGCTTATATTCGATTCCCTGCCAGCCCTGGTCATACTCCCGTTTTACCTTGTCCAGGGCGTACACGATCGCCTTTTCCTCCCGGCCCTTCAGGCTGTCGTCCGTATATTTCATGAATTCCCGGATGTACCTGTCGTAGCTTTTCTTCGCGTAGGGCGCCAGGATCTTGTCCACCTCCGGCACCGTAAAACCGCCGTACTGCTGGGCTGCCGTGCTCAGGATGATGTCTCCCATGACATCGAAGGCGGTATCCAGGGATTTTGGCTCGTTATACCAGACATTTCCCATCTCAAAGCCGCCGGAAAGAACGTTCGCCACATCAAAAAGACAGCAGTTCATGGTATCCAGCCTGGCGGACTGGTCGTGAATATAGATGTAACCGTCCTTGCAGGCCTGCAGTTCATTCCGGTTCATGAAGAATTTCCGGTAAAGCTCCTTGTTCAGCTCGTTAAAGATCAGGCTCCGTTTGGTGGCTACCAGAGCGCTGTCCGTGTTGGCGTTGCTCTTATCCCCGATATAGCGGATCGTCTGGCTTTTGGTGTATACATCGTCCATCATGTGGATGAAATCCTGCTTATAGTTCCGGTAGTCCCGGTAGCTCTTGGCCACAGCCGGATTCACCTGCTCCAGCGCTCCTTCCACAATGTTGTGCATCTCCTGGATCCGGATCCCGCTCTTTCCCAGGGAAGAAGCCCGCTCCCTGGCAAAGCGGCAGATGAACTCCTTTTCCTCTTCCGTAAAGGTGTAAAGGATTCTGGCCGCGGATTTGTTCACCGCGGTGAGAATCTTCTCCGGCCGGAACTCCTCCCGGGTTCCGTCCTTTTTTATCACATACAGTTCGGACATATCACTGCTCCTCTTATTCGTAAGAATATACTGACATACAATAATTGCCGGATGGGGGCTTTGCAGAGCCGGCCGGACCACGGCCGGCAGCAAAATCCTCCTCTTATCCGTATCCCGGAGAGTCTACCTGCACCCTCCCATATTCACGAGCACAACGAAGAGTAAAAATATCACATATGCAATGCCTGCCTTTGACAGGATGTTCGTGCTTTTCTTTCCCTGTCTTTTCTGCTGCGGCTTTCTGTTTCCGGTTTTTATCTGCTCTATGTAAGCATTACTGTTCCTGTCGCTCAGCGGAATCTCCGATTCCCTCAGCTTCTGGCGAACACTGCTGCTCACATGGCGGTAGTGCTCTCTTCTGTTCTCATTTAAATGATAAAGCTCTTCATCGCTGCGATAGGGCATCCCGCAGTATTTACACCGTCCATTGACGATCGGCCCGTCGCAGATCTGACATTTTCTCCTGCCCCGCATCTGACCGCCTCCTTTTCTTTTTTCTTTATTCTACCTTTTTTTTCTTCTTCTGTAAAGAAAAACCAGCTGGGAGGAAAGGGGGAGAAAAGGGGATCTGAACAGTATCGTTGCAATGTGGGCGGTTTCCTGTTATAATAAGGTCTGCTTCATAAGGCGGTTTTGCCATGTCACGTAAGAAACCGCCGGAGTTCTTCATTCTCAGGGAGGTTTTAACGTGAATTCAGAAAAGTTTATCATTCCCATCGGGTATAAGCCGGATCTCAGCCTGCATGATACCCAGGTAGCCATCAAAACCGTAAAAGACTTTTTCCAGCAGACGCTGGCACAGAAGCTGAACCTGCTTCGTGTTTCAGCTCCTGTTTTTGTAGATCCCACATCCGGCCTTAATGATAACCTGAACGGAGTGGAGCGTCCTGTAAGCTTTGATATAAAGGGGTTCACCGGCAATGCGGAGATCGTGCATTCTCTGGCAAAGTGGAAACGCTATGCGCTGAAAAAATACGGCTTCCAGGAGGGCGAAGGTCTGTACACGGATATGGTTGCCATCCGCAGGGACGAGGATGTGGACAACATCCACTCCATCTATGTGGACCAGTGGGACTGGGAAAAGATCATCTCCAAAGAGGACCGCAACATGGATACTCTCATCTTTACCGTCCGCGCCATTTACAGCGCCCTTAGAAAGACGGAGAAATTCATGGCGGTCCAGTATGACTATATCGAGGAGATCCTTCCCCGGGAAATCGCTTTTGTCAGCACCCAGGAGCTGGTCGACATGTATCCGGATCTCACCCCCAAGGAAAGGGAATACCGGATCGTAAAGGAAAAGGGAGCCGTCTTCCTTATGCAGGTAGGAAAGACCCTCTCCAACGGGGAACGGCATGACGGACGTGCCCCGGACTATGACGACTGGGAACTGAACGGAGATATCCTTGTCTACTACCCTGTGCTGGACATCGCCCTGGAGCTTTCCTCCATGGGGATCCGTGTAGACGAAAACTCTCTGGACAGCCAGCTTACCGAGGCAGGCTGCGACGACCGCCGCGCTCTCCCCTTCCAGCAGGCTATCCTGAACAGGGAGCTTCCCTACACCATCGGAGGCGGCATCGGCCAGTCCAGGATCTGTATGTTCTATTTAAGAAAAGCGCATATCGGCGAGGTCCATGTTTCTCTGTGGCCGGAGGGTGTGCAGAAACGCGCTGCCGAGCATCATATACCGCTGTTATGACTTTTTCCCCCGGCAATGTCCCGGAGTGCGGGAATATTCCCGTGCAGGAAAAGCGCAGGAGCTGCTCTGTATCCGGAGCCGGGGATCGTGGAGGTACTCATATTGAATATTCTTTTCTTTCTGACGCCGAAAAGCGAGGTCGCCTATATCCAGGAGGATGAATCTCTCCGGCAGGCTCTGGAGAAAATGGAGCACCGCAAATATTCCTGCGTTCCCCTTCTGAGTACAGAGGGTAAATATGCCGGAACCATCTCCGAAGGAGATCTTCTGTGGGGAATGCGGCATCTGCACCTGTCGGATATCAGGGATATGGAGGAAGTTTCCATTCTGGCAATTCCCAGAAGGGCCACCTACAAGGCCATGAAAGCCAGTGCCGACATGGAGGATCTCCTGGACTGCGCCATCAACCAGAATTTCGTTCCTGTAGTGGACGATACCGGCAATTTCATCGGCATCATCACCAGAAAGGTGATCATGAAGTATTGCTATGGCGAGCTGAAAAAAAGCCGCTCCGAAACCATGTAAATAAAACGGCCCCGCCTTTCCGACCGCAGTTACGCGGACAGAAAGGCGGGGCCGTTTCCTGCCATTCCTCTGGACAGTGAATCAGGAGAGACCCTGCACACTGCCGCTATATGGAAGCCGTCTCGGGGATCAGCTGATACAGTTCACGCCTCACCGGCTGAGGACTGTGACGATCCGCCGTTTATTCCAATCCTTCCGGTATGACAGGGACAGCGCCTTCCTCGATGGGGCAGACATACCCGCCGGCAGTTCTCTCTTTGAATTCTTCTTTCGCCTCTTTCAGAATCTCCGGGTCCGTAAAAAGATCGATGACAGCAGCGCAGAGTACCTTCCCTGCGTGGATGGCTGCCTTGTGGCCGATGGAAGTGCCGCCGCAGGACACGTTCTGCCAGGAATGACCCGGACAGCCATTCGGCCAGGAAGCCACATGGATCTGGGCTGTGGGACATTCCCAGCTCACATCGCCAACATCTGTAGACCCCGGCCGGAAAATCTCACCGGTAAACAGGGGAAGCAGGAAATCGTCCATGGCATGGCCGGCCTTCTCCCGAAGCTCTTTTACCTTTTTCGCCACGACCGGGTCGAATTCCGCTCCGAAGCCGGGCAGCCCTTCCCTTCCCGGATAGGTCCCGGACAGCCGGTCTGCGAAGAGATGCTCTTCCTCTGTATAGGATGGAACGCCCAGCTCTTCGAAGTTCCGGTACAGCAGCCTTTCCAGGGTATGGTTGGTGACGGTATCTGCGGTTCCATCGATAAACTTCCGCGTAAAGGTGGTTTCTGTCATGAGGGCGGCGCCTTCGGCGATTTTATCCACCCGTTTCTGGAGCGCCGCCGCTTCTGCCACATGCTTCGACCGTACCATATACAGGACTGCCGCCTCCGGCTGCACCACATTGGGGCTGACTCCCCCGGAATCTGTAATGGCATAGTGGATCCGGGCATCGTCGCTCATATGCTCTCTGAGGAACTGAACGCCGAGATTCATCAGCTCCACCGCGTCCAGCGCGCTTCTGCCCCGGTCCGGGTCCGAAGAAGCGTGGGCTGCGATCCCATGAAACAGGTACTGTACCTGAATACAGGCATTGCTGGAACCGGTGACCACCTCGTTTGCCTCATCCGGATGCCAGGTAAGCGCGGCATCCAGTTCCTCCCAGACATGATCTCTGGCCATAAATGCCTTGGCCGCGCCGCCTTCCTCCCCGGGACATCCGTACAGGATCACGGTTCCTTCGCTCCCGGACCTGGAAAGGAATTCCTTCACTCCCAGCGCCGCAGCCAGTGCCCCGGCTCCCAGGAGATTGTGTCCGCAGCCATGGCCGCTCCTGCCCGATTCCAGAGGCTCCTTCTGCGTTTTTCCTTTTTTCTGGGAAAGTCCGGAAAGAGCATCGTATTCTGCCAGCAGCCCGATATATGGCCTTCCTTTTCCGAAGTTGGCCGAAAAAGCGGTCTCTATTCCTCCGATCCCCTTTGTCACCACAAAGCCTTCCTTCTCCAGAAGTGCGCAGTACCAGTCTGCAGACCGATATTCCTTCAGGGAAAGCTCTGCGTACTCCCAGATCCTGTCCGCGGTCTCTGTGATCAGCGGGCTTTTTTCCTCAATATGACGAATTGCTTTTCTTTTCAGATCGTTCCAGTCTTCCATCCTTACAGCACCTTACTCAGGAAATCCTGAAGCCTTGCATTCTGCGGATGGTCAAACATCTCCGAAGGCGGTCCCTGCTCCAGAAGACGGCCGTCCGCCAGAAAGAGGACGCGGTTTCCCACTTCCCGGGCAAAGCCCATTTCGTGCGTCACGCAGATCATCGTCATTCCCGCCTGAGCAAGCTCCTTCATAACATCCAGAACCTCCCCCACCATCGCCGGGTCCAGGGCGGAGGTGGGTTCGTCAAAAAGCATGACCTCCGGCTCCATCGCCAGTGCCCTTACGATGGCGACACGCTGCTTCTGCCCGCCGGAAAGCTGGATGGGATAAGCCGAAGCCCGATCCTTCAGGCCTACTCTGTCAAGCAGCTGCAGAGCTTTTTCCTCCGCCTGGCCTCTGGGGATATTCTTCACCTTCATCGGCGCAAGCGTCATATTATCCAGAATGGTCTTATGAGGAAACAGATTGAAATGCTGGAAGACCATTCCCATTTTCTGACGATGTATATCGATATTCATCCTGACCATTCTGCCATCAGGTCCGGGAATCTTTTTCTTTGTGATATCCACGCCGTCAAACTCGATATTTCCGCCGGTAGGCTGTTCCAGAAGATTGAGGCTTCTGAGGAAGGTGGATTTTCCGGAGCCGGAAGGCCCGATGACCGCCATCACGTCCCCTTTGTTGATATCCACTGTGATTCCGTCCAGAGCTTTTATGGCGCCGCGATTATAGTATTTTTTCAGATCCTTCACACGGATCAGTACGTTATCTCTTGTCTCCACGTCTCATCTTCCTTTCAAAATACGCGATCAGCTTGGATGTTGGGAAACACAGGCAGAAATATATGGCTGTGGCAACAAGCAGCGGTTCCGTAATGATAAAGGTTGCTCCCTTTACCGCATTTACAGCAGACATGATGTCCTGCACACCGATCGTATAGGTGATGGCCGATTCCTTTATGATGACAACGAACTCGTTGGCTATGGCCGGAAGGATATTTTTGATGGCCTGAGGCAGGATGATGTAGCGGAGATTCTGCACGGAGCTCATTCCCAGGGACCTTGCTGCTTCTGTCTGGCCTCCGTCCACCGACTGGATCCCGGAGCGGATGATCTCGCACAGATAGGCGCCGGAGTTCATTCCCAGCGCAACGACGCCCGGAAAAAAGCGGTCGAATTTGATGAAGCCGAACATGGCAAAGGAGGGCAGCTTGATCAGGCCGAACACTCCATAATAGATGATGAATACCTGTACGATGACCGGGGTAGACCGGAGGATTTCCACATAAGCCGTGGCAAGAAAGGAAACCGGATTGAATTTACTGATCGTATGCCCGATCCCGTATTCCTTTTCATGTCCATCCTTGTCAAGACCAAGGGAATAGAATGGGCGTATCGTAGACATACGCATGATCGCCAGCACCATTGCCAGCACAAATCCGATCACAACCGTACTCACAGACAGCAGCACGGTGACCAGGATTCCCTGTAAGAACAGCTGCCAGTATTTCATAACGACCGGAAAATTTTCCAGACGGATAAAACTTTTCATATCATGCTCCTTAAAAAACAGATGCTCATGGATTTCCCTGCAGGCCCGCCGCCGTTTAAGACGCCGCCCGATCCGGAATCCATTCTTTGTGTTATACTGTATATACCGCAGGGAAGAACTGTAGACGGAGGGTAAATCCGTCCGCGAGTATAAACAGGAAAGGCCGGACAGACAATGCTGTCCGGCCTGCCAGGCCTTACAATAACGGTCCTTTTCGGACCATTCTGCTGTCTGCTCATGAAGCCGGGCTTTTTACCATGACTGCCCGGTTCACTCTTTTCATTCTGCGGGAGCTTCCTCTTCTGCGGCAGCTTCCTCTTCTGCGGGAGCTTCCTCTTCTGCAGGAGCTTCCTCTTCTGCAGGAACCTCTTCCTGTGCGTCGAGAAGACCTTCATACTTCTCGCCGGTTGCCAGCTCGTTGGCGTCCGCTACGAACTGCTGCATGGAGCCATCCTCCTTCGCAGCCGCGATCGCTTCGTTGACCGCTGCAAGAAGGGCTTCATTTCCTTTGTTTACGCCAATGGCAGAGCCGGCCTGCTCGTAGGGAACATCCAGTACAATGGCAAGCTCCGGATGAAGCTTCTGATAGCATTTCGCGACATCTGTCTCGATAAAGGCCGCATATTCCTTGTCTGCCAGGAGCTCGGAGACAATATCGGTGACCTTCGGCATGGAGACGATGCTGGCATCCGGCGTATACTGGTTTGCCAGGTCCAGCTGAATGGAACCGGTCTGGGCGCCGATGGTGAAATCAGAGCTGTTGATATCGTCAAAAGAGGTGATGGAATCCGCTTTCTCCGTGGTGGTGACCAGAGACTGACCGCCGATATAATACAGATCAGAGAAATCCATGATCCCTTCCCGTGCAGGGTCCGGAGAAAGCCCTGCGATACCGAGGTCTACGGAGCCTGTCTGCAGCTCGGAAAGAACACCGTCGAAATCCACGGTCACTACCTCAAGCTCCAGCTTCAGATAATCCGCGATATACTGGGCAAGGGCCATGTCAAAGCCTGCCAGGGAAGGAGTTCCATCCTCTGCGATGGCGTAGAACTCATAAGGCGCGAAATCCGGACTGGTAGCGACGGTAAGCTTTCCGGGAGCAACGGTAGAGATCTCCTCTGCCATGGCAGGAACCACGGCTGCGGAGAGGCAAAGTGCAGAAGCAAGAAACGCTGCGAATACTTTTTTCATAATAGTAATCTCCTTCGTAGTTATTTTTGATGCTTTTCCCATTATAATTATATTTATTCATATTTGCAATAGCAATCCGGTATTTTTTTAAAACTTTACCTTGCTAATATACCGTTCTGTATTCTATAATACATGGGAAATGTCCGGAAAATACAAAAGACCTGTTTTCCGGATCCGCAGGGACTTTTTCTGACTGTCCCCTGCGAAAATGTTCACATGGTAAAAAACGTTCCAGGCGCCGTTTTTCTGCCCTCTTCCGTGCAGGGAACGGTTCCTGCCGCTATGGGAGGCTCTATGAAATTTACAAAAATGCACGGCATCGGAAATGATTATGTATACGTCAACTGTTTTGAGGAAACCGTAAAAAACCCATCCGCTGTTGCCCGCTTTGTAAGCGACCGCCATTTCGGCATCGGCTCCGACGGGCTCATTCTCATCTGTCCCTCCGATACGGCGGACTGTGAGATGGATATGTATAATCTCGACGGCAGCCAGGGCTCCATGTGCGGGAATGGCATCCGCTGTGTCGCGAAATATGCATATGATCATAAAATTGTGAATAAAAATACTCTTTCCATCGCCACAAAAAGCGGCATCAAATATCTGGACCTGACCGTCCAGGACGGAAAGGTTTCATCCGTCCGCGTCAATATGGGGGCTCCTGTATTCGAGGCGGCAGAAATCCCGGTTCTTTGCGGGACTGAAAAAGCGATCGATACCCCCATTACCGCAGATGGTACAGAATATCATTTTACAGGGGTGTCCATGGGAAATCCCCATGCCGTGGTATTTCTCCCGGAGGTCAGTACTCTGGACCTGGAAAAGATCGGGCCCTCCTTTGAAAACCACCCGTTCTTCCCGGACCGGGTAAATACGGAATTTATCAGGGTTCTGGACCGGCACACGCTGGAAATGCGGGTGTGGGAGCGGGGTTCGGGAGAAACCATGGCCTGCGGCACCGGCGCCTGCGCAAGTGCCGCCGCAGCCATCGTAAACGGGCTGGTTGACGGCGATTCTCCTGTCACTGTTCATCTGCTGGGCGGAGATCTTTCCATTGAATGGGACCGCAGTAAAAATCAGCTCTATATGACCGGCCCCGCCACGGAAGTATTCCACGGCGAGATCGATCTTTCCTTCCTGGAGCAGTCCTGAAGCATAGTAAAGAAATACCTTCCGAATCTGCCTGTCCTTTTCAGACCACAAACTGCAGGACCCTCTCTGTGATGAAGACCGCGGCGCAGGCAATAAGCGCAACCGTAAGAAGGCTCTTTTCCTTACAGGCTGCCAGCACAGCTGCCCCGAACCCGACTACGGCGGAAATGATGCTGCCGGTTGCCGTCAGAATGGCGGGGAAGGTCATGGACGCCAGGCAGGCATAGGGAACATAGTAAAGAAATGATTTTACGTAGGTGCTCTGGATCTCTCTCTTGAACAGCACCATGGGAAGCATGCGGATGAGATAGGTGACACCTGCCATTACAAGAATATAAGGATACACATTCTGTTCCATAAGCGCATTATTCCTCCTTGATCGGAGCCAGATAAGCGGCGGCTCCGGCCACCAGAAGCGTGGTGATGATAATGACAAAGCCGGAGGATACCTTCTTCAGAAAAGGCACCACCGCAAAAAGAGTGCTGACAGCCATGGCGCCGATCACCACAAAACGGACAGCCTTCTCTTTCCTGGCCGGCGGAATGATGACCGCCAGAAACATTCCATAGATCGCCACGGAAAGAGCGCTCAATATGAATTCCGGCAGGATACTGCCAAAAAAGCCGCCGACCAGCGTTCCCAGCGTCCATCCCGGTACAGCCACACACATTGCTCCATAGCTGTAGAAGGGGTGGACCTTTCCCTCTCTTGAGGCACTGACTCCGAAGATCTCATCCGTAACCCCGAAGGAGACGAAGAACCGGTGGACCCAGGGCACATCTCTCCGGAGCTTCTGGGAAAGGGAGAAGGACATCAGGCAATACCGCAGGTTGATGACAAGCTGCGTCAGAGCCATCTCCCAGTAAGAACCCATGGCGATGATGATATCCAGCCCTGCAAACTGTCCGGCCGAAGTCAGATTCGTCAGGGAAATGAGGACAGCCTGCCAGATGGACAGTCCTCCGTCCACCGCCTTGATCCCAAAGGTAAAGGAAACCGCGAAATAGCCCAGCGCAATGGGAATTCCGTCCTTCAGTCCGCTTCGGAACTCCTGTTTTCTGTCTGTTGTTCTGTTCATCTCATGACTCACTTATTTTTCAAAGTCCTCCAGTCTGCTTAGTAATGAAAAACCATTTCCCTGAAGTATGCTCTCCGTGGCAAAAAGATCCTCGGAATGAAGGATGATCACCGGGGTCAGGGATTCACGGTGGAAAGAGGTATAGATGTAGTTCAGGCTGACATTTCTTTCTGCCAGAATCCCCAGCAGTTCATCCAGTCGTCCCACCTCATCCTTCAGGTTTACCACGATCACGGAGGTGATCCTGTTCATATACCCCTTCTCATTCAATATCCTCTCCGCCTTTTCCGGCGCATTGCAGACCATTCTGAAAATGGCGAATTCCGGCGTATCGAAGCAGGCAAAGGCAAAGATATTGATGCTTTCCGCCTTCAGAAGATCGGTCACCTTCTTCAGGCTTCCGGCTTTGTTTTCCACAAATACGATATTCTGTCTGATCATATTCCCACTTATGCTCCTCTTCTGGATTTTACTGCTTTATTATAATAAAATATCCATTTCCGGTCAAGACAGATGCAGGGACGCTGCTGCTCAGCGTCCCCGCATTGTTACAGTTCACGGTCTCACTGGCCGGGGACTGCATGTGTCAACATTATGATCAATAATTCCTGTCCTCCTCCGGCAGGGCGATTTTCCGTTTTACATATACCTCTTCATCATAGCAGGCGAAGACTTCGTCCACCATTTTCTTATTCGGAGAAGGCGTCACAATGCTTACGATGGGTACCACGATCAGGCCTGCGATCATGGCCGCCGCTCCGGCATTGATGGGAGAAGCGATGAACTTGATAAACATGTTCAGGACCGTAATGCCGACACCCACGATAAAGCTTGCCCATACAGAAGCTTTGGAAGTCTTTTTCCAGAACAGCCCATATAAGAAAGGCGCAAGGAAGGCTCCGGCCAGAGCTCCCCAGGAAATACCCATCAGCTGCGCGATGAAGGTCGGCGGCTTGATGGCAAGGATGACGGAGATCGCGATAAAGAACACGATGAGCACCCGCATGATGAACAGCTGCCGTTTTTCGTCCATATCCTTGACGAAATTCCCCTTCAGGAAGTCCAGTGTCAGGGTGGAGCTGGAGGTCAGCACCAGAGACGACAGGGTGGACATGGAGGCGGAAAGCACCAGGATGACCACAACACCGATGAGGATATCCGGCAGTGTAGAAAGCATGGAAGGAATGATCGCATCGTAGGCAATGGTTCCATTTGCATTATAGATGGAAGGATTGTCAAAAAGTCTTCCGAAACCGCCCAGGAAATAGCAGCCGCCTGCGATGATAATGGCAAAGATCGTAGAGATCACGGTACCGGTCTTGACAGCCTTCTCGTTCTTGATGGTATAGAATTTGTGCACCATCTGGGGAAGTCCCCAGGTACCAAGGGATGTCAGTATGACGACACCCACCAGATTTGCAGGATCCGGTCCGAAGAAGGAGGTGAAGGCTCCCGGCTGTCCCTCCGTGATGGGAATGTCGCTGGAAAACTGCGCCAGCTTTCCTACAGCTGCCATAAAACCGCCCTGTCCGTTCAGAACGGCTCCGATTACGGCGACGATACCGAAGATCATAATGATTCCCTGGATGAAATCGTTGATGGCGGTAGCCATGTAGCCGCCCAGAATCACGTACACTCCTGTCAGGGCCGCCATCATGACCACGCAGGCTGCGTACGGAATATCAAAAGCCATCCCGAAAAGCCTGGAAAGTCCGTTGTAGAGGGATGCGGTATAGGGAATCAGGAAAACGAAGGCAATCGCCGAAGCCGCAATCCGAAGAGCGTTGCTGTCGAAGCGCTTGCCGAAGAAATCCGGCATGGTAGCAGCGCCCAGGTGATGGGTCATGATACGGGTCCTTCTGCCAAGGATAACCCAGGCCATAAGACTGCCGATCACGGCGTTTCCGATACCGACCCAGGTGGTGGCAAGACCATATTTCCAGCCAAACTGTCCCGCATATCCGACAAATACAACCGCTGAAAAATAAGAGGTACCAAAAGCAAAGGCCGTAAGCCACGGTCCCACGTTACGTCCGCCCAGGACGAAGCCTTCCACAGATTTCGCGGATTTTCTGGAAAGGACCCCGACTATCACCATCACTGCAAAAAAAGCAAATAACAAGGTCAGTTTGATCGCCATTCTTTTGTTCCTCCTGTTTTACATATCATACTATTGTAATTTAGCGCATTAAAGCGTTACGCTATGAACTTTTACGCTTTTATGTGTTAAATCGCAAATACTAGTATACCAGTTTTTCAGGCATTGTCAAGAACTCTTTTCCTGTTTTTTTGATGTGTC
>JAFOJB010000364.1 GCA_017420455.1 Blautia sp. | reverse complement strand
TGAACAGAAAAAAAGAAGAGGTGCGCTCATGTCTGAATATTTACTGGAAATGAAAGGAATCTGCAAGTCCTTCGCCGGTGTTCATGCGCTTGACCATGTGAACTTCCGGGTCCGCCCGGGCAAGGTCATGTGTCTTGCGGGAGAGAACGGCTGCGGAAAATCCACTCTTGTAAAAATCATCTCCGGCGTTTACACCAGGGATGAGGGAGAAGTCCTTTTTGAGGGACAGCCCATCACGAAAATCACCCCGGCGGAAGCCACCCGCCTGGGAATTCAGGTAATCTATCAGGATCTTTCTATTTTCCCAAACCTGACGGTTATGGAAAACCTTGCCATTAACTCTGAAATCACAGCCGAAAGAAAGTTTGTAAACCGCAGACGCTGGGAGAAGACCGCGAAGGAGGCCCTCTCCAAGATCGGCTACAATATAGACCTGAACGCGAAAATGGGAGAGCTTTCCGTGGCGGACAAACAGCTGGTAGCCATCTGCCGCGCGCTGCTGTTCAACGCGAAGCTCATCATCATGGACGAGCCCACCACAGCCCTCACGAAAAAAGAAGTAGACGCCCTGTTCACCACCGTGAGACAGCTGCGGGACAGCGGGATCGCCATCATGTTCATCAGCCACAAGACGGAAGAGATTTTCGAGATCTCGGACGATGTCTGCATCATGCGGAACGGCAAAAATGTGTTCGCCGGCCCCACAAAGGAGCTGACGCCGAAGGAATTCACCTTCCATATGACAGGGCGGGAGCTTACCGACGATCATTTCGTGCCGAAAAACATCAGCAAAGAGCCGGTCCTCAAAGTGGACCAGCTGTCCCTTCGGGGGAAATACGAGAATGTGTCCTTCGAGCTTCGCAAGGGTGAGATTCTGGGGATCACAGGCCTGCTGGGCTCCGGGCGTACCGAGCTTGCGCTGAGCCTCTTCGGCCTTCTGAAGCCCCAGAGCGGCACCGTTACCCTGCGGGGAAAGCAGGTAAAGATCTCCTCCCCCATGGAGGCCCAGAGGATGAAGATCGGCTATGTGCCGGAGGACCGTCTGACAGAGGGACTCTGCCTGCAGCAGCCCATCGCCAACAACATCACCCTTTCCTCCCTGAAGCGTCTGAGCGGCGCCCTGGGGCTTCTGAAGCAGAAGGATCTGGTGAGCGACGCCAACATCTGGAAGGAGAAATTTTCCATTGCCACAGATGATGTCAGAAAGCTGGCCTCCACACTTTCCGGCGGAAACCAGCAGAAGATCGTTCTCTCCAAATGGCTTTCCAACGACCTGGATGTGCTGATCCTGAACGGCCCCACGGTGGGTGTGGACGTCGGAGCAAAGCAGGATATCCACGCGCTGGTGCACCAGCTGGCAAACGAAGGCCTCGCCGTCATCATCATTTCGGACGACCTTTCCGAGGTCGTCGTAAACTGCAGCCGCGTCATCGTCATGAAGGAAGGCGGGATCGTCGGCGAAATGGAAGGCGATAATATCACCGAGAATCACATTCTGGATATCATCAGGTAGGAGGGGAGAGACATGAATAGTTCATCTGCATTGAAACGTATGACAAAACGAACAGAGTTCTGGATCTTCCTGGTCCTGATCATTATGTGCGTCCTGATCCAGATCCGCTCCGGCGGGCAGCTCTTCGCACCCAGGACGGTGGTGACCATCCTCCGTTCCATGTGCGTGGACGGCATGTTTGCCATGGTATGTCTTGTGGTTATGGTCTCCGGAGGGTTCGATCTTTCCTTCCCGGCCATCGCGGCGCTTTCCTATTCCCTGGCGACCACCATCTGTGTGAACAATAACTGGGCCCAGGAAAACCCGCTCGCCGCTTTTGCCCTGGCCATCGTCATCGGCGCTGTCCTCGGTATGCTGAACGGTCTGATCATTGCGAACTTCAAGCTGAATACCATGATCGTCACACTGGGAACCCAGACCTTCTTTACCGGTGTTTCCATGGGGCTTTTCAAAATGAAGGAAATCACCTCCACTCTGCCCATGGGACTCCGGAAATTCGGAGAGCTTTCCCTGTTCCAGGTGACTACCGATGTCAACGGCCGTATCATTACCTCGGATATGACAGCAATGTTCATCCCCTTTGTGATATTGTGCATCCTGACATCCTTCCTGCTGAACCGGACCATGTTCGGCCGTGCTCTGTACGCCATCGGCGGCAACGAGGTTTCCGCGGAACGTGCCGGTTATAATGTAAAGAAAGTAAAATTCATCCTGTATACGGGAGTCGGCGCGGTTTCCGGCTTTATCGGAATGGTCCGTGTCTGTATGGCCCGCCAGTCCATCCCCAAGGCAATGATCGGGAAGGAAATGACCATTATCCCGGCTGTCATTCTGGGCGGCGCGAGCATTTTCGGCGGTGAAGGTACGGTGTTCGGTACCGTCTGCGCCATCAGCATCATTACCGTGGTATCCAACAGTATGCTTCTGATCGGCATCGACAGCTACTGGCAGAATTTCTTCAACGGGCTGATCATCCTGATCGGTGTTACCGTATCCGCTATCCAGGCGATGCGCAGGAATAAATAAGGGAGGAGATCGAGATGAAAGGATTTGCAAAGAAAAATCAATACATGGTTATGCTGCTCGCCTTCCTTGCCATTCTTCTGGTCTTCTTCACGGCGACCAAGGGAAAGCTGCTCTGGACGCCGGGAACCTGGAAGAGCATCGTCATGCAGTTCCCGGAATACGGCCTGATGACGTTAGGCGTCATGTTCTGCTTTATTATCGGAAAGATCGACATGTCCTTTGTGGCGCTGGGAGATTTTGCCAGCATTATGGCGGTCCGCTTTATGGGCTCCCATCTTACCGAGGAGTCTACACGGGGTGAGACCATCCGCGTGATGATCATTGCTCTTCTGATCGCCATGGCCATCGCCGTGGTCGGAGGCGTCATCAACGGCGTACTGATCGCGTACCTGAACATTCCGCCGGTTATGGCTACCATCGCCATGCAGCTGGTGTGGCTTGGCCTTTCCACTGCCCTGACGCAGGGCTACGCAGTGACCGGAGTGCCGTCTCTTTATACCGAGATCGGCCACGGGACGCTGTTCGGCTTCGTGCCGGTGGTGCTGGTGCTCTTTATCGTGGTCTTCCTGATCTGCGCCTTCCTGCTGAAATTCACCACCTACGGAGAGAAGCTGTATATGGTGGGCTCGAATGAAAAGGCGGCCCGCTTCTCCGGCATCAATACCCGGGGAATGATCATTAAGACCTTTATCCTGGCGGATGTGCTGGCAACCCTTGGCTGTATGGTCATGGTCTCCTCCAACAATTCCGCAAAGGCAGATTACGGAACCTCTTATGTAATGCAGGTCATCCTGATCCTGGTGCTGGCAGGCGTCCTTCCGGACGGCGGTATGGGAAAGATCTTCAACGTTCTTCTTGCCATCGTCACCCTGCAGATCATCTCTACCTGCGTGAACATGTTCTCTCAGCTGAATATCTATTATTCCAACATGATCTGGGGCGGCCTTCTGATCCTGGTCCTGATCATGGGCACCAGGCTCGGCAACGCCGGAGGGCGATGAGAGGCTGCGGCGCGAAACAGTGAAATAAGGCGGCGGTTCTGATACAGGAAGACGGTTTCTCCGTTTCATAAAAATGAAATGAAGAAACCGTCCTCCTGCTTCAGAACCGCCGCTTTGTTTCGACAGTCCCTGTGTTTTGAAAACCAGGCTCCGTTGTATCTCTGAGAAATGGGGGCTCCTGACAGTGGCGGAAAAGCGGATGCTGTGGTATACTATAGCTGCATATTCGGTTAAAACATGTAAATCCATGTTTTAATATATTTTTTCTGAAAAGGAAAGGAGATGCAGCAACATGAAAACAGATATCAGAAAGGAACGGACCAGGAGGTGCCTGGCATTGCTTCTCTGCCTGACCACTTGCCTGACGGTGGGCTTTCCCGTTATGGCAGAAGAGATGACAGAGCTGACGGTTTTTGCCGCCGCGTCCATGACGGAGACACTCACGGAGATAGCGGAGCTGTACCAGGAGGCAGAGCCCGGGGTTTCGCTTGTGTTTAACTTCGATTCTTCGGGAACGCTGAAGACGCAGATCGAGGA
>JAFOJB010000363.1 GCA_017420455.1 Blautia sp. | reverse complement strand
TGCAGGAGCGTGTCGAGGTTGCGCGGATCGATCATCGCGACCGCTTCCTCTTCCGTACGCATGCCTTCGTCCACAAGGTTGCAGGCGATCTTCAGAGCGGCCTGCGCGGTACGCTTGCCGTTTCTCGTCTGCAGCATGTAGAGCTTGCCGCTCTCGACGGTGAACTCCATATCCTGCATATCACTGTAATGGCTCTCCAGGATCTGGCAGACTTCCTTGAACTGCTTGAAGGCTTCCGGGAACTTCTGCTCCATCTCAGTGATGTGCATAGGTGTACGGACACCGGCAACAACATCCTCGCCCTGCGCGTTGGTAAGGAACTCGCCGAAGAGGCCCTTATTGCCGGTAGCGGGATCACGGGTGAAGGCAACGCCGGTACCACAGGTATCACCCATGTTTCCGAATGCCATCATCTGTACATTGACAGCGGTACCCCAGGAATAGGGGATATCGTTATCGCGGCGGTAGACATTGGCTCTCGGGTTGTCCCAGGAACGGAACACTGCCTTGATGGCGCCTACCAGCTGCTCCTTCGGATCGGACGGGAAGTCAGAGCCGATCTTTTCCTTATATTCTGCCTTAAACTGGGAAGCAAGTTCCTTCAGATCATCGGCTGTAAGCTCGACGTCCTGCTTCACGCCTCTGTCGGCTTTCATCTTGTCGATCAGTTCTTCGAAATATTTCTTTCCGACTTCCATAACGACATCGGAGTACATCTGGATAAATCTTCTGTAGCAGTCCCATGCCCAGCGGGGATTGCCAGACCTTTCGGAAAGAACGCCCACAACCTCTTCATTCAGGCCCAGGTTCAGGATCGTATCCATCATGCCGGGCATGGATGCTCTGGCACCGGAACGTACAGATACCAACAGAGGATTCTCGGTATCTCCGAACTTCTTTCCGGTGATTCCTTCCATCTTCGTGATTGCTTCCATAATCTGCGCCATGATCTCATCATTGATCTGACGACCGTCTTCATAGTACTGCGTACAGGCTTCTGTCGTGATCGTGAAGCCCTGCGGTACCGGAAGCTTCAGGTTTGTCATTTCAGCAAGGTTGGCTCCTTTGCCGCCCAGAAGGTTTCTCATATCTGCATTGCCTTCTGTAAACATGTAAACCCATTTTGCCATTCTTTTTATCCTCCTGTGAATATTCGTAAAATATGGCTTATAAAAAAAACACGCACATAATTATCATATGATTTTCGAAGCTTTTCGTCAAGTTTATTCTGTAAAAAAACAGAAAAAGCCACAAAAACCTGTGGCTTTTTCTTTTCTTATTGTTATTGTTCACCTGTGTCTTACTCTTCTGCCTTTTTCCTGGCTCTTCTGCCGGCGGACTTTACAACGCTCTTGTTCATCACCAGGTGTCTGGGAAGACCATTTACCATGATGGGCTGGTAATCTCCCTGGATCAGCGGACGTACATAATCAATGCAATCCTCGGTGACATAGGAAGCATCCTTGTTCATCCAGTTTCTCGGAACCAGCTTCTCCTCGTTGGCGATCCGATGTACATCATAGATCCCGGTAGCGGACATATACGGATCATCCGAGATTCTGTCGATGACGACCATCTTGCCGGTATCTCCTTCATCCGCTGCCTTCACGGCGGCCCCGCCTACCATAAAGGCTTCGTCGATATCGACACGGGAAGCCATATGGGAAGCGCTTCTCTGAAGAGTGGAAAGCTCCACAGCCCTGGTCTTGCAGCCGCATTCTGCTGCCAGATATCCAGCCAGATAGGAAGCGGTTCCGGTGAGCTGCTTATGTCCGAATGCATCCACATAATCGCTGGAAATTCCCAGCTCGCAGACGAATCTTCCGTCTTCCAGCTTGATTCCTTCGGATACTGCGATCACAACAGACGCCTTCTTCTTCAGCAGATCTTTTACCTTTTCCGTGAAATGCGCCAGATCAAAGGGAACCTCGGGAAGGTAGATCAGATCCGGACCATCGCAGTCCTCCTGCCTTGCAAGAGCTGTGGCTCCGGTAAGCCATCCGGCGTTTCTTCCCATGATCTCCATGATGGTGATCATGCTCTTGTTATAGGTAAGACCTTCCGCGTCGCGGATCACTTCCTTGGTGGATGCGCCGATATATTTCGCTGCGCTTCCGAAGCCGGGAGTATGATCCGTCAGAGCCAGGTCATTGTCGATCGTCTTGGGAACGCCAAGGAACTTCTGGGTATGTCCGTTCACGATGGCATAGTCGGAAAGCTTCTTGATGGTATCCATGGAATCGTTTCCGCCGATGTAGATAAAAGCCTCGATATCCAGCTTGTTGAGGATCTCAAAAAGCTTCTCATAGATTTCTCTGTTTTCATGGATCTCCGGCAGTTTATAACGGCAGGAGCCAAGGAATGCGGAGGGAGTTCTTTTCAGGAGCTCAATATCCAGTTCAGAATGGATCTGAGTGGAAAGGTCGATATACTGCTCGTCCAGCAGTCCCTGTACGCCGTGCAGCATTCCATATACCTTGTCAAAGCCGCGCTCTATGGCGTTTTTGTACACGCCTGCAAGGCTGGAATTGATGACGGAAGTCGGTCCGCCGGACTGTCCAACAATAATGTTTCTCTTTTTTGCCATGTTGATTTATTCCTCCTATAAAATCATATCAGACCTTATATTAACAACACAGTCTCCAAAAGTCAACTAAAAGAAGAAACTATACGTTACAGTTCGCGGTCTCACCGGCAGGGGACTGATGTGTTTTCGGCGTCTGTCGGCCCTCCAGCCGGTGAGACCGTGAACTGCAGCAGCTATACTGCTTCGCTGTGGAGCTTTTTGAACCTGGCGGATTT
>JAFOJB010000362.1 GCA_017420455.1 Blautia sp. | reverse complement strand
TTTTGTCTTTTTGAAAAAAGACAAAAGAACCGTCCCCTTGTCTGACCCCCTTGTCTGCCCTCTGTCTGCCACCCTGTCCGCCATGAAACCGGAAAGGCGCCGGCCGGAACAAAAAAGTTCCGCAGGCGCCTTTTGCGCAGCTTTATTCACAGGGTTTATCCGGATAATCACAGACTGCGAATTTCCAGTAGGGCGCGTTTACCCGTTCCTTGTAGGCTGCCATATCCACGTGGTTCCAGTCATAGAAGCCCCGTTTCTCCTCTGCTCTGGCGCCCCAGGCAGTTGGAGAAGCGGCTTTTTCCCGGATGATGGGAGGAGCTTCTTCATATCTTGGCAGGGCAGGGAAGACGGCGTCGCAGGTTGCCTTGTTCAGCCGGTAGCCGCCATTGTCAAAATGCTCGAAGATGCCGATGCTGGTATATCTTGGGCAGAAGCTGTACTGAAGGCAGGTATCGATATCCTCCGGATCGCAGACTCCCTCCTCCAGAAGCTTCAGGGCGGCGGCCCACAGCGCGAACTGCAGGTAGTTTCCGATAAAACCGGGATTGGGCTTTTTCAGGATGACAGGCTTCCGGTCCAGGGAAAGAAGCACTTCCCTGGCGGTCTGAAGAACCCCTTCCGCGGTTTCCTTTGAGCCGCACAGTTCAAAATACGGTACCATATGGACCGGGAAGAAGGGATGCGTGACGATCAGCCTGTCCTTGTATTTACCGGCCTGCGAGGCAAGCCTGTCCGGGACGATGGAGGAGCTGCAGGAGCCGATGAAAAGGAGGGAGGGGCAGCAGCGCTCCAGTTCCTGGTAGCAGGCCTTTTTCTGTTCCAGGTCCTCTGTGATGGCTTCGAAAATGACGGTGCATTCTGCCAGCTCTTCATAGGAGGCGGCATATTTCAGGTAGGTTTTGCAGATCGCCGCCTGGGATTCGCTGAGAAGCCCTTTTTCTGTCATCTCCCTGTACATGTCGTCGAAGGCTTTTTCATATTGTGGAATCTTCTCCGGAGTCCGGGCGTAACAGATGGTTTTGCAGCCATGCATGGTCGTAAGGACAGCGGTGCTGTTGCCGATCATCCCAAGGCCGATGATGCCGATGACATTTTTCCCGTTCATATCTGTTCCCTCCATTTTGCTTCACCATTATCTGGAAAGAGACTATCTGGTACATGCAGCCAGAAGTATCAATAGGTGAACAGCTCGATCATGCGGACCTCGGGCATTGGGGAGAACCGGACGGACATTTTCTCATCTCCGTTCAGGACGCGGCCGGGGATCCACTGACCATGATCCAGCCTTCCCTCTTCGTAGGTCACGAAGTCGACCTTTTTGTTGACGCCGGGCTTCACTTTGAACTGCATGGAGCAGCTGGCGCCGATCAGAAGGAAACGGTTCTTTTCAAGCTCGATCACGATTCCGGAGCCAAGAGTCTTTCCGGATTTCCTGGGATCATAGCCGACGGCGATATCATAATCCTCAAACTGCAGGAAGGTTCCGAAATCCAGATCCTGGTGCTTTACAAAGGCCTGAAGATGTTCTGTCCCGCGGTACTGGAGGTACAGCGGCTCCAGATTTTCCAGAATGGAATTGGTCTGTGCGAGAAAATCCTTGCTGTCTGTGATATCAAAAGCGGAAGGATCGATATTCAGGGCGATCATGACTTCCATAGGCGGGCAGTCTACCTTGGAGGGGTCCAGGCCAAGCTCCTCGATGCCGAAGGGGGAGAAGCAGATGGCATCCTTGGCGCCAAAAGCATAAAGAGCGTAGGAGGCAGCCACGGCATCCTTGCGGATCTCCGGGATAAACAGAGGATTGTCGCTGCTCTGGTATTCGTCCATGACCCTGGCGCAGTCGGCAACGTAGATATCCGGTCCGAGGGTGAAAAGGGAGGGAGCGGCGGCCTTCCAGATGGCGTGCATCGTATGCACTGGTCCTCCGGAGGGATAGGAACCTGCGTACCAGGGATACTGCTTCAGCCATGCGTTGGCATAGCAGGGAAGATCGTACTCAGCCTTTCCGGAGGAAGCGATGGTCTCTACAGCGCTGGCGAAATACCAGGCCATGAAGGCTTCTTCGGCGTCGGTGCCGAAAACTTCTTTCCAGGTTCCAGATTTATTGATCTTTTCAGAAAGAGCGGCCGGAATGGCTTCGGCGAAGGCTTTGTCTGCGGTTTCACCGTAATCCCGTGATGTGCCAAGCAGACCGATCTCGTTCTCTACCTGAATGGCGACGACAGTGTTTTCTTCGGAATCGATTTCCCGGATATGCTTCATCAGAGCGGTGAAAGCCTGACGGTCCTTATCTACAGCCGCGCTGCAGAGCGGGGAGATGGTGTTGATCGGCTCGCCGTTTACCTTTACCGCGCGGAAATAGGTTTTGCTGTCTTTCTTCATCCAGCCGGGAACATACATGGATTCGGCGTTTTTCCAGAGCCCGAACCACAAAAAGACCAGCTTCATCTTTTCTTCCCTGGCCTGGTTTATGATCCCGTCCACCAGAGAATAATCGTAGGCGCCTTCTTCCTTTTCCAGCAGTTCCCAGTAAACCGGGAGGATCACGGAATTCAGGTGCAGATCGCGAAGGAAGGGCCAGACATTTTCCTTCATATATTCCAGGCTGGAGGCACTGGAATTGTGAAGCTCGCCCGAGCGCAGGAAGAAGGGTTGATCATTGACATAGAGGGTGAAGATACCTTTTTCATCTCGTTTTACTACCGGAAGACTCATAACAGGCTCCTTTCTGTTGAAAGAGTGGGATTTTGTTACTGCTCAGGCATCAGCCCCGGCCGATGAGGCTGTGAACAATAACGGGTTTTTTATTTCTGATCTTATTTTACCTTGACAGGCATAGATACTCAATCTTAAAATATTAATAATGATATAAAAAAATTAAGATTCGATACAGTCCACGATCTCACTGTCTGTGGACTGGAACTATGATTTACGGGGGAAGCCGTTTCCCGGACTCACCCGGACAGGAGTCGTCATGGAATATCATATCAGGGTCACAAAACATCAATATGCGGAGATCCCGCTGCTGCTGCGCAACGTAGGGATCGACTGTCTGCAGGAACCAATAAACCGGCCGGAAGGGATGCCCCTGTGGCAGATCTTCTATGGGGTTTCCGGCGAGGGGGAATTTGTTTTTGAAGGTCAGAGAAATATCCTGCAGGAGGGACAGGCGGTTCTTCTGTATCCGCACAGTGGTCACAGCTATCATAAGCTGCAGGACAGCTGGACCGTGCACTATGTGGGCTTCAACGGAAGTGCCTGCCTGAAGTTCCTCTCGGGACTGGGGCTGAAGGAATCCGGAGTCTATCACCTGACAGACTCTTCTATCTTTCCTTCCCATATCCGGAAGATCAGTGAAATTCATGACAGTGCATCGGGTCACAAGGAGCTTTCCTACTCCAAGGAGCTGTACAGCATGCTGCTGGATTTTTCTTCTTCTGCCTTTCATGTGAAGCATACAGATTCCGGGCAGGAAACAGGCGTTGTGAAAGATGTGATCTACTATCTGGAAAAGCATTTCGCGGAAGAGATCTCCCTGACAGATCTGGCGGAGCAGTTCTGTATGACGCCGGAATACCTGTGCACCCTCTTCCGGGAACAGACAGGGGATAACCTGATCCCTTATCTGAATAAGGTGCGGGTCGGGAAGGCAAGGATCTTTCTCATGGAATCCCCGGATCAGACGGTACGGGAAATCGGAGAGCGCTGCGGCTTCCACAGTCCCAGCTATTTTGGAAAGGTTTTCCGGGAATTCACCGGCATGACGCCGCAGGGCTACCGGAAGGGATGAAGGTTGTTCAGTAAAAATCCGGTCAGTGGTCTGTCTCAATGACATTTGCAGTTAAAACACCAGATCGGATTCAGATGCAAGGCCGAGGAAGGAGGCGCAGCGGGCTGCGCCGACTGACAACAACGCGGCATCTGAGTTCGAGATGGTGTTTTAACTGCAAATGTCACTGAGACAGACCACTGGATCGCTGCTCCGGTCAAATACCATACGACTGGAAACTGTGTCATAACACACACGGGGACGATTCTTTGTGTCCGCAGAAAGGCGGTCACAGAGAATCATCCCCGTTTTTATATAATCTCGAATTATTTACGGCTCAACAGATGCGATCGCAGTCAGGGTGAAAAGCCTGTCCTGCCCGAAGTTTTCCATACGCTGAATCCATTCCTCCTGTGTCAGGTTTTCAGGCGTATCAAAGGGATAGTAGGAAACAGCGAAGGGATTTTCTGCGTTTTCTCTGCCGTCATAGAGAAAACTGACCTGCTGATTCAGTTCGTTTTTCAGAGGATCCAGAACGAACATATTGTCTTCCGTGAGATCCGCTCCGCCGGAAGCATGCTCGTGGATCGCTGCAAAGTCAGTACCCTCATAGCCGGAAAGGGTAAAGTAATCTCTTTCGGCACTGGAGAAAATATGCTTCACGTTCCCGTCTTCCTGTGAAAAGAGGTCATAAACGATCGGCGTTTCATCGTTCCTCAGGATTGCCAGAGCGGGATATCCGGTTCCGGTAAGATCGACAAAGGTGTAACCGAAGTCATCCAGAGGATCGATCTCTTCTGTATAGGTCATCGCATACATGTAGCTGAATCCGTCCTCCTCAAGACCGGCCTGGTCTTTTCTTTCTTCCAGGTCTTTATAAAGCTTTTTCAGGACTTCCTCA
>JAFOJB010000361.1 GCA_017420455.1 Blautia sp. | reverse complement strand
GACGGGATTCCAAGCATCTGTCATACAGAGGTCCTCGCGCCGCGGCCGCAGCCTCTGGTTCCTGTTCCCTGCAGGAATCGCAGCCGAAAAGGAGTTTCTATGTCTATTGCCGAAATTCTCACCAAATTTGACGACATCCTCTACACCTGGTGCCTGATCTACATGCTGGCGGGCGCCGGCATCTACTTCACGGTCCGCACCCGCTTTGTACAGCTCCGCCTGCTGGGAGACTGCTTCAAATGTATGTTTGAAAAGAAGTCCTCCGATAAGGGTATCTCTTCCTTCCAGGCGCTGATGATCGCCACCGCCTCCCGTGTCGGCACCGGTAATATGGCAGGTGTCGCGACCGCCATTGTCCTGGGCGGTCCCGGCGCGGCCTTCTGGATGTGGCTGATGGCCCTGCTGGGCGCGGCCTCCGCTTTTATCGAAAGTACTCTGGCCCAGATCTATAAGACCCGCGAAGAGGACGGCAGCTTTAAAGGCGGTCCCGCCTATTATATTGAGCGTGCCCTGCACGCCCGCTGGCTGGGCATTATCTTTGCCATCTCTCTGATTGCCACCTTTGCTTTCGGTTTCAACGGCCTGCAGGCCTATAACATTGTATCTACCATGGAGTACTATTTCCCGGACCTGCACAGCTCACCGGTCCCCCTGACCATCGGCTGCATCCTGTTCGTGGCCTCCCTGTACCTGTTCTTTGCCGGCGCCGAAAAGATCGGCTGGCTTTCCTCCGTCCTGGTCCCGATCATGTCCGGCCTCTATATCGTCATGGGCATCCTGATCATTATCCTGAATATAGGTGAGATTCCCGCGGTCCTAGCCTCTGTGATGCGTTCCGCCTTTGATTTCAGGGCCATTTTCAGCGGCTTTACCGGTTCCTGCATGGTCTAACGGTATCAAGCGAGGCCTCTTCTCCAATGAAGCAGGTATGGGTTCCGCGCCCAACGCCTCTGCTTCCGCTGAGGTCTCCCATCCGGCCAAACAGGGCCTGGCCCAGATCATTTCCGTCTATATTGACACCCTGATGATCTGTTCCGCCACCGTATTCATCCTGCTCCTGACCGGTGTGTACAAGACCGACAGCTCCCTGAACGGCATCCCGCTCCTGCAGCAGAGTGTAGCCCACCAGTTCGGTACCTGGGCCATCCATGTGATCACCATCGCCGTCTGCATGTTTGCCTTCACTTCCATCGTCGGCAATTATTTCTACGCGGAGGCCAACATCCTCTTTATCAGCAAAAACAAGGTATTCCTGACCATCTTCCGGATTGCCGCCGCTTTCATGGTACTGCTCGGCGCCCTGAACAGCATGGATATCGCCTGGAGTCTGGCGGACATCACCATGGGCCTGGAGGCCGTCGTCAATATCATCGCCATCTTCCTCCTGTCCCGGACCGCCTTTAACTGCCTGCGGGATTACGAAGACCAGAAGGCAAAGGGCATCGACCCGGTCTTTCATGAAAAGAATATCGGTCTGGATAATACGGACGTCTGGAAATGATCTGCTCTGCCGTATGCCCGCCGCGGCCCGGCCACAAGGATTACGACAGTCCAAAAAACAGGGTTCCAAAAAAACAGATATGCTTCAATAAATTTACTTCAATAGATATACTTCAATAAAGAAGCACCCGCGCGGTCAGTTCCCGCGCGGGTGCTTCTTTCTCATCCCAGTTCCCTGTGTTTACCGGGTCACTGTTTATCGTTTCTGAATGGTCTCAAAGCCGTCCTTCATGCCGCTGGATCTCCGTGGGACCGGGTTCCCGTAATTCAATACCTGACCTCCGCCGGACGGTTCATTCACTGTCCGGACCTTTGTATTCCAGACAAAGCATGGTCATGTCATCAAACTGCTCCGCTCCCTGGACGAAGTCCTCAACGGCCGCTTTGACATTTGCCAGGATCTGTTTCGGTGCCGCCTTGGTGTCCTGGTTCAGAGCGTCCAGCATCTTCTGCGTCCCGAACATTTTATAATCGCTGTCCGAGGCTTCGGGGATACCGTCCGTATACAGGAACAGTTTGTCCCCGGGTTCGAGCGTGATCGTGTATTCCCGGTATTTGATGCCCTGCATTCCGCCGATGACCAGGCCGTGCTTATCCCTGATCAGGGAAAAACGGCCATCCCGCAGTATAGCGGGATATTCATGGCCTGCATTGGCGGCAGTGATCTTTCCTGTGCTGATCTCAAGGATCCCTGTCCATACGGTGACGAACATGTCTACCTGATTGCTGGAGCAGATCGCCTGATTGGTTTTGACAAGGATTTCTCCTGCCCCTTTGCCCAGCATCGCGCAGCTCTGCAGGATGACCTTGGAGATCATCATAAACAGGGCGGCCGGAATACCCTTCCCGCTTACGTCTGCCATGACCATGCACAGGTGGTTCTGGTCGATCAGGAAGAAATCGTAGAAGTCGCCGCCGACCTCCCGGGCCGGGGTCATGGAGGCATAGATATCAAATTCGCTGCGGCCTGGGAAGGGCGGGAAAACATTGGGGATCATGCTGTTCTGGATGCGGTTTGCCATCTGCAGTTCCGTGCTGACCCGCTCTTTTTCCCGGGTGATCCGGGTGATATCCTTAATATATTTCCGGGTCTTTGTGGAAAGATCCAGGAAGGCTTCTGCCAGTACCTCGATCTCGTCGTCTGTCCGGTAGACTTTTTTCATTTCAAACATCTTTCCGGTCTGGCTGCTTTCGATGATATTCTGCGTCATTACCTCGATGGGTTTTACGATATGCCGTGCCGCGACCAGTGCGGCAATAGTGCCTACGATAATGATCAGGATAATGATCACGACGGAGATGCGGGTGCCCCTGGAACTGTCGGACCGGAATCTGGCACTGGCTGCCTGGTTCGTTCTTTCATATTCTGCCAGCAGCATCTTTTCCGGAAGCTCGGTGTATTCCTTTTCGACAACAGACATAAGCGCCCAGCCGATGGTAGGCATCGGAGCGCCGGCCATATAGTAGTCCCTGCCGTCGATGGAAACGACGGAAAGGCCGGTTTCCCGTTCCAGAGCGGTATCGATCAGCTGCGCGAGAGCTTCGTTGCCGATCGTCCGGAGATCTTCGGCCTGGTCCGAAACCTCTGCCTGAAAAACGCCGTTTTCCTCCGGAGACAGGAGCACCTGCCCTTTTTCGTTGACTACGAACAGAAAGCCGTGCTCCGTAGCCGAGGAGATGATATATTCGTTTATGTTTTCCAGAGTGATGTCGATGCCGGCGACGCCGATGAGTTCCTCATCCATAATGATAGGAATCGAACAGGTGATGCATGGCTCTCCGCTGAAGGCGTCCTTTTCCAGAGCGGTAAAATACAGGCCTCCGGTCTCTGCAGCTCCTCTGTACCACGGCCTTTGACGGACCGGGTAGGGAATGAGGCGGCCGTTTTCATCATATCTGTTGGAGGAGCTGCTGTCGATGCTCAGATGCGTACCGTCGGAGAGCCCGATATAACAGCAGCTGATCTTGTCGGAGCTTTCGACCATGGCGATCATGGGATTGCTGAGGTGCGCCAGCTTGCCGAGGTATTCTGACCTGGTATAATCGACCCCTTCTTCACAGAGGGCCATGGCCGATAAGACGCCGTCGTTTGCGGGATCTGGCAGGCTGATGGGAGCAGGGACGACTTCATCCTTGCTTTCCAGCAGGCTCAGCGCCATGCTCTGCAGCATGGTGATATAGTGAACAACCTCGGAAAAATCGTTGTCTGTAATATTCGCCTGAAGGGCAGTTGTCTGGGACAGAGTCCCCTCCATGACATCGTTCATTGTTTCCTGAGAGGTTCTGGAGATCGACTGCTCCTGTTCGGACCTTGTTGTCTCAACAAGGCTGACAAGCATCTTGTTCTGATAAAAAATACCAAGTGAAAATACCGCTATTGTGGCAAAAAGGACCATCAACACAAGGGAGACCGTTTTTTTCTGAAGGCCTCCAAAGGTTATCCCCAATATTTTTTTCATATGGTTCCCCCCTGACCTGGCTTTTGGCAGCCGGAAATAATACGCCTGAGAATTGATATAATTGACTATACCATAGTCTGTTTGTGGTTTACAATGAAAAATTCATTTTCTGGAGAAACGGGGACGGTTCCAGAGAAACGAGAGAAACGGGGCTTGCATAATCAGAGGTGCTTCTGTACAATAATGGTACAGAAAAGAATGTGGTTGAGAGGCCGGTAACAGGATCGGCAGCCGGCCGGACTGAGCCGGACACAGGCATACGTTTATAGAGGAGGCTTTTATGCTGCAGGATATTTTACCCTATCATTTATATAATCAGTATCATCCGGAGGAAAAGCCGGACGCGGACAGTTTTATCGTCTGCATCACGGAGGAGGGGATCCTGCTCCATGTGGAGGAGGAAAAAAGAACGGTCTGTTATCCCAGAGCTTCGAACTTTGGAAAGCCTTTGAAGGTTGTGTATCTGTTTTCCATGGAGGGGGAGAAATTCTTTCTTTCGCTGGTGAAGGAAGAGGCGGCTGCGTACGGGGTTCCGGAGGGGTTTTCTTTCTATAATGTGAGGACGATCCGGAACTGGAATCTGCAGCCCCGAAGATATATGTTCGCGGCTTTCACCGCGCTTCAGCTGGATGAGTGGTACGACAGGAACCGGTACTGCGGAAAGTGCGGGAAACCGACAGAGATAGACGATACGGAGCGGGCGATGGCCTGTAAAAGCTGCGGGATCAAGATTTATCCGCGGATCAACCCTGCCGTGATCGTGGGGGTCAGGAACGGGGACCGGCTTCTTCTCACAAAATACCGGACCGGGTTTGGCAGCAATGCCCTGATCGCCGGTTTTACAGAGATCGGGGAGACGCTGGAAGAGACGGTACAACGGGAGGTCATGGAGGAGGCGGGGCTCCGGGTAAAGAATATCCGGTATTATAAGTCGCAGCCCTGGGGGATCGCCAGTGATATCCTGGCTGGTTTCTACTGTGATGTGGATGGGGACGATACGATCCGGATGGATGAGTCGGAACTGAAATATGCTGAATGGGTGGAGCGGTCCGGGATCGAGCTGCAGCCCGTGGATTACAGTCTCACCAATGAGATGATGCAGATGTTCAAGGAAGGAAAAGCATAAGGAACTGTTCGAAAATACCCGGGGAAAGATGCGAAGGATAAATTTAGTTCTGCAAGGCGGAGAAAGGAGGCGATGCCCGCATCGCCTCCTTTCTCTGCCTTACCTGAACGGATTTATCCTGCGCCATCGG
>JAFOJB010000360.1 GCA_017420455.1 Blautia sp. | reverse complement strand
GGGGGCAGACAAGGGGACGGTTCTTTTGTCTTTTTTAAAAGACAAAAGAACCGTCCCCTTGTCTGGCCTGTTCCCGGGATTCACTCACTGCCAGAGGGTTATAATCCCCAATCGGTGAGGCCTTGAACTGTAACCCGCAGTCAAAGGCTTTATGTCCTGCAGAAAAACCAGTTGAGCATTACGAAATTTTGATATATAATAAAAGTATAGAAAAAGAAATCAGCACAGAACGCAACCGCAGTATGCAGAGCAGGAGGTTTGCCGGACGAACGCCGTGCCTGCACGAGCGCACACCTGGCAGCAAACGGTCATCGAAGGGCGTGTCCTGAGGCGAGCGGTATCGCGGGTCGGACAGAGGAGTACATTTCTCCACAATCTGATCATGAGCGTAATGTTTCAAAGTTTTTGGGAGGAGGCATTAGCTATGAATGCAAATACAACAACGTCCATCATCACCATCGGCCGGGAATATGGAAGCGGCGGCCGACAGATCGGACAGAAGGTAGCTGACTATTTCGGCATCAAATGCTACGACAAGGAGCTCCTTGAACACGCGGCAAACGACAGCGGTATCTGCAAGGAGCTTTTTGAGAACCACGATGAAAAGCCCACCAACAGTTTCCTGTATTCCCTGGTAATGGATACGTACTCCTTTGGATATTCCTCCGCAGGCTTTACAGACATGCCTCTGAACCACAAGGTATTTCTCGCGCAGTTTGATGCCATCAAGAAGCTGGCGACGGAAGGCCCCTGCGTCATGGTAGGACGGTGCGCGGATTACGCGCTGGCAGACAACAAGGACTGCTTCAGCGTATTCATCCATGCAGATCTGGACGCCCGTATTGCCAGAATCAGCAACAAGCATCATAAATCCAGCAAGGAAGCCAGGGATATGATCCAGAAAACAGACAAGAGCAGAGCCAGCTATTACAATTATTATACCAATAAAAAATGGGGAGCGGCCAGCAGCTACGATCTCTGCATCGATTCCAGCAAGCTGGGAGAAGAAGGCTCCATCCGGACGATCATCGAAGCGATCCACATCTTCGATTCGATCAAGTAATCTGCTGCGAAAGCTGGCACTCCACAGGATGAGGAATTCAGGCGCGAAGCGCCAGGAGAGCCCGCAGGGCGGGAATTCCGAATGTTGTGGAGGGCTGTGAATAGTAACAGCAGAAAAACTGTTCAGATGGAATGATGCATCCTGCGCTGAAGTGCACTGTGGCCGGATGTGTTTTGTATGATATGGGAAAAAACGTTCACAGGAATGATGTATTTAAAACGGAATCATGAATTGCAAGAGGCTGTGTATGGCGGAAAAGATCGGCGTTTCCGCTCGCACAGCCTTTTTTGTGCGATAAAGGATAAAGCCGCAGAACATGCGCCGTGCCTGCACGGCTGCACAACTGGCGCGAACGGTCATCGAAGGCGCACCCTGAGGTGAGCGGTATCGCGGATCGTCATCAAATGGATACAAAAGGGATACACTTTTTTGGGAAAACAGGGGTATTTCCATTGCATTTTGCAGTAGAATATATTAATATAATAAAATACATGTGACCGGCACCCCTGAAAAAGAGCGTATCCCGCGCGAGTTGAAGAGGAATCTGTCGAAAAAGATGCTTCGTTTTTTCGACGGATGATAACATCGACGAATGACAACAACACAGCCTGGGCGGATTTAGACGCGCCAGATGGTAAGGTTATTTTTGGACAGTTCCTCAGGGCCGGTTCATATTCAGGAAAGAGAAGGGTAAGGAATGATCATACATTATGAACGATGAAATAAAGAACCCGGACAACCGTAGAAGGTTCAGGCTGGAGCACTGGCAAAGAATCGCGATTCTGCTGGCATTCTATGATATCGCGGCGATCCTGATTTCTTTTTATGTTGCTTTGTGTCTGCGTTTTGATGGAAAATACTCGTATATCCCCAGGAATTTCATGTCGGCATATCTGAAGTTTATGCCCATTTATATTCCGTTTTGTATTATCGTCTTTTATTTTCTGCGTCTTTACAGGAGTATATGGAGATTCGCAAGCTACAGTGAGCTGATGCGCGTCATTCTCGCCAATGCGGTCACTTTTGTCTTTCATTCCTTCGGGATCACGTATTTCTACGGAAAAATGCCGCTTTCCTATTACGTCTGGGGATCCGGTCTTCAGTTTATTCTGACCGTGATGATCCGCTTCTCCTACCGATTTGTTCTGCTGGAGAAAAACAGGCCCCGGAAGGTTTCCGGGAAACAGAGCCGGGTCATGCTCATTGGCGCCGGCGCCGCCGGACAGATGATCCTGCGGGATATCCACAAGGCACATGAGATCAACGCAAAAGTATGCTGCATCATCGACGACAACTCGAACAAATGGGGAAGATACATCGACGGAGTTCCCGTTGTGGGCGGCCGGGACGATATCCTGGCAAATGTAAAAAAATATGATATCCAGAAGATTTTCTACGCAATTCCCAGTTCTTCGGCGGAGCAGAAGAGGGACATCCTGAACATCTGCAGCGAGACGAACTGTGAACTGATGTCGCTGCCGGGCATGTACCAGCTTGTAAATGGAGAGGTTTCCGTGAGTTCCATGAGGAGGTATCCGTGGAGGACCTTCTGGGGCGGGATCCCATAAAGGCAGATCTGAAAGAGGTCTTCGACT
>JAFOJB010000038.1 GCA_017420455.1 Blautia sp. | reverse complement strand
TTCATAAGCGCTTCGTAGTGGCGGAAGCGCTGCATTTCTTTATCAGGAGCAGAAAACAAATCAATGTAATTAGTTTTTTCAAGTGTCTGCGCCTCTTTTCTTAATGTTCTCCGAAGAGCCACCCCATAATGCCTTCATCTTTTGCAAATGCCTGCCCGCCCATATGCTGATCCGTAAATCCCCTGTCCGTGAAATACTTCTGGTCTTTTACATCAAGGATAAGAAGGTCATCTATTTCGTCTTCACCCAAACCTTCTGCCATGTAAAGGTCATGCAGTTTCATGTAAGCATCCTTCAAAGGCTCTGAGCCGTAATAGCTGTCATTCTCTCCAGTGACCATATAAACCGGCGTCCGCGCTTCTGCGACGGCAGTCATATCGCCGTCCCACTGCGTCGCACAGCACAGGAACGCCGTGTAGAGTTCCGGTCTTTTTTCCATCACGAGAGAACCGGTTTCTCCTCCGCCGGAATAACCATGTAAATAGACTTTTTCCGGATCAATGTTATACTCAGCAAGAAAGTATTCCGTCAGGGCGATCGCCTGATTGGCCGATGTCTCTCCCCAGTCATTCAGCTGGGTGGAGAGGACGATCATCTCATCGTTGTATCGGATTGCTTCCACGCCGAAATCTTCGACCATGTTGGATCCAACTCCCTGGAAGTACAGGCCTTCCCATCCCGGAAGGGTAATGAACAGCGCATAGGGTTCTGATCCGTCGTAGCTCTCCGGGATATAACTCGAAAAATGGATGTCCCCGTTTTCTTCTGAGTGATAAACGTTGTCATTTATGAAACCGCGCTGTTCCTCCGTACCGGGAGTTATGGCGTCCTTCTCACTTCCCGCATAAACGGCTGCTCCGCAGATAAATATAAATGCAGTCCACACTATGAATGCTCCGGCAATTCTCATATTTTCATTTTCCTTATTGATTCTGAATCCATTCACGGAATGCGCTGTCATCTTCACGAATGTCCTGGTCGGCGGATAAAACAAACGGATCGTCTGCAATTACCGCTTCCGGGGCCAATGTTCCCATCTGATTCACCATATCTCCCAGACGGGAACCCAGGTGCGTGTTATAGAAATGAACTGTCTTTCCGGAGAAATCCACCCCGTCCTGCTTTAGGAACGACTTTACCGGCTGCGGATAAGTGCCCCACCAGACCGGCACTCCGAAGTAGATGTCCGTATACCCTTCCAGATCCGGGAGTTCGCCTTCAAAAGTGAACTCCCTGTCCTCCGTGATATCCGTCCTTGCCGGTTCGACCATCACATCAAAATCTGCGTCATATTTCTCATTTACGATGATCGGATACGTGTCGAGGGTTCTGCCTGCCGCTTCCAGTTCCTCTTTCAGGATGTCCGTCATCACCTCAAGGTCACTGATCTCCAGGTTCGTATACGGGGTTGCGGATGAAACCGCATCCGGATGGTCCTTATCTTCTGTATTCTCGGAATACAGGAAATAGATGGCGATCGCGTCTTTCCCCTGTGATGGTTCTTCCGCCCATGCAGGCAGGGAATAAACCAGGCCCACAGTCATGGCTGTTATGGTCAGAAATGCTGTCGTTCTTTTCATAATCTTCGCTCCTCTCCTTTTGAAACAGAAACAGCCGAACGGAACAGATCCGTCCGGCTTCCCATTATGACTGCTGGTCCGTCAGCCCTCTCTCCGAGAGCCAGGATTCGACGTGATCCGCAATTTCCCTGTTGTTCAGTTCCTGGAACAGGAAGTGGCTGTTGCCGTAAATTCCTTCTTCCGGAAGGTCTATCACCGTCGCGTCACCACCGGCTGCATTATATGCATCCGCAAAAGTAATGCAGCTGTTCCTGGACATCTGCCAGAATGCCGTGGAATCAATATCCTCCGGCCCGTTATCAATATTGTCTCCGTAATAAAAGATTACGGGTACCTTATCTTCAAGAGTCATGAACCTGTTCCATTCTTCCGGCATCATCTGCTCTTCAGGTGCAAACCCCGGCTCGATGGCAACGATCGAAGAGACATAGTCCAGCGAAACATCCCAGCCAACAAGTCCGCCCTGGGAATGCGTCACGAGGATAGCCTTATGGCCTGTCATCTCATACACTTTTTCCAGAACCTCATCCATGGCAGCCGCGATCATCATCTGGTCATATTCGCCGGTATTGGGCGTCATCTGGCGGAAAAACTGGTCCTGGGCTTCTTCTCCTTCCGGGAACTGTGAATTCTCATAGCGTTCCGGAGCGATACGGCCAATCCTGAAGTGCGTGTACCAGGCCTGGTCACCGGCCTGGGTATCCACCGGGCCTTCCGCTGTCTGCCCCGCCTCACCGCGGCGCGGCTGGTCTACAAGGAAAACACTGTGCCCTGCCTTCAGGAAGATGTCGGACCATCCCTCCCTGCCGTCAGGAGTCGTCATCCATCCCATACGGGACTGCCCGGCGCCGTGCAGGAAAACGATGGGGTTGCCGTTATCGTTCTCCGGTATCTGGTAAAATACATTCGCATGATCCACATGCATTGTATTCCCCGCCCGGGTTGGATCCTGCCAGTTCTTCGTTTCATCATAGTCTCCGGGTACAGGATCTGTTACTGTGCCGCCGGCAGAAAACATGCCCTGCTGCGCGATACGGAGAACATCATCTTCACGTGTTGTATCTTCTGAAGCAGCAGATTCCGTCTGTATCTCAGTTTCAGCCTGAGCTGCAATTGTCATTGGTGCACAGCTGACAGACAGAAGCA
>JAFOJB010000359.1 GCA_017420455.1 Blautia sp. | reverse complement strand
TCAAATAACACAAAAGGACCGTCCCCCTGTGTCCTGTCCCTGTCCCCCTGCGTGTCCCTGTGTTCCTCCTACATCCAGCTGAGGTACAGCAGCACAGGAATGAAGAAAACCGGCAGCATGCAGGACAGGCCGAAACGAACCCCGTAGCTTCTTCTGGCCCGCTGAAAGCCCTGGACCAGTTCCTCCATGCTCTGGATCCTTTCCGCCGTCGCCGGCTCCATGGCCTCTTTCAGAAGCTTTCTCAGACCCCGGCTTCCGGGTATCCTTCCCAGAACCTTCTTCAGCCATTCCCGGTCCTTTCCCGCAAGGATCTGCGGGGGCCTTTTCCCGGTAAGGCAGAAGCAGGCTGTCGCGGCCACGCAGTAGACGTCGGTCCAGGGGCCGATGCGGCCGCCACGGCCGTACTGTTCCGGAGGGGCATACCCCTTCTTGAAGGAAAGTACATGGTTCTCGGGAAACGAATTCGCCGAAGCGCTTCCGAAATCCATAAGCTTTACCTGTTCCTCCGGCAGGAGCATCACATTTTCCGGTGAAATATCCTTGTGGAGGATTCCATAGCAGTGAAGATGGGAGGCAGTTTCTCCCACCTTTTCCATCACCTCCAGGCACTCCTCCGGTCCGGGGTGTTTTCTGAGTACCCAGTCCCGCAGGGTGACCCCCTTCAGATATTCCATCACAATACAGGCAGTCCTGTGGTCTTCAAAATGATCCTTCAGGGCAACCACACCCGGCTCTCCTGCTTCGTTCAGCATAGCCAGGACCCTGGCTTCTGAAAGAAAGTGTTCCTTGTTCTCCAGAAAACACTCCCGGTTCTCTTCCGCCACCAGGATCTCTCCCGACTCCGAACGGCTGCAGATTTCCCTGATATAAAGTTCCTTCAAGGCGACCAGGGCCGACAGATGCCGGTCCCTGGCCAGATAGGTGATCCCAAAGCCGCCATAGCCCAGCACCTTAAGAATCTCATATCTTCCCTTCAGCACAGTGCCCTCCGCAAGAAAGGACATCCTATTCTCCTCCTGCAAGTTATCCCTCCCCTCGCTCATTAAGGATTGATTCAGAAATAGCTGTCCCGGCATGTCCTGCCGTGAAAAACCCTCGCTGCCCGACATGCTTATCCGGAAGCAGCCATAATTCAGCCAACCGGCTTTGTTGCTTCGAAAAGCCAGGCTCTTTCCTCCTCCTCAAGGAGCGGGCCGATCTTCTCGTAAACGTTCCTGTGATACTGGTTCAGAAGGGCTTTTTCCTCCTCCTGAAGAGCGGAGACATCTATTCCTTCCAGATCGAACGGAACCATCGTCAGAGGTTCAAAGCACATAAACTGAATCTGGTTCTTCATCTCTGCCTTCCTGCAGAGGATCAGGTTTTCATGGCGGATTCCGAATTTCCCTTCCGCGTAGTATCCGGGCTCATCGGAGGTGATCATTCCCTCCTCGAAAACCGCGCAGTCCTTTCTCTCCGGAACCGTCTTCCAGCGGAAACCATTGGGACCCTCATGTACATTGAGGAAGTATCCCACGCCATGTCCGGTGCCGTGGTTATAGTCCTCCCCCATTCTCCAGAGGGGTTCTCTGGCAAGATAGTCCAGGTTCTGTCCGGTACAGCCATAGCGGAACTTCGCCCCGGCCAGCCGCAGGTGTCCCTTCAGGACCGCGGTAAAGTACTTCTTCTCTTCCTCTGTCACCGGACCGGCCACGATCGTCCGGGTGATATCCGTAGTTCCCTCCAGATACTGGCCGCCGGTATCCGCAAGGACCATCCCCTCTGCCCTGATGGGAACATCGGTTTCCTCTGTGGCGGAATAATGGACAATGGCTCCATGCTCTCTGTACGCGATGATCGGATCGAAGCTTTCCCCCTGGAAATTCTCCTGCTGACGCCGGAATTCCAGCAGCTTTTCCGCCGCAGACAGCTCTGTAAGCCCTTCCTCCCCTGCATGCTTTTTCAGCCAGAAGATAAACTTCGTCACTGCGGCCCCGTCCTTTATATGGGCCTTTTTCATGTTTTCCATTTCAACGGGATTCTTGACCGCCTTCATGAGCAGCGTCGGGTTTTCCTGATCCAGAATCCTTACGCCCTCTGCCATTTTCTTCAGGATATTGCTGTTTGTCTTTTCCCTGGAAAGAAGAACGGTTTCCCCGGCATGAATCTCCCTGTTCACATACTCATAGACAGCCTCATAGGGCTCCAGCCTTACGCCGTCTGCCCCCAGCGCTTCCAGAACTTCCGGCGGAAATGCCTTTTCGTTGGCAAAGAGAACTGCCTTGTCCTGTGTCATGCAGAAATAGGAAAGCACTACCGGATTGCAGTGCACGTCGTTACCACGGATATTCAGAAGCCAGGCAATATCG
>JAFOJB010000037.1 GCA_017420455.1 Blautia sp. | reverse complement strand
TTTGAGACCGAGGTTCTTCCCGCACTGGTCAAGGAAAAATGGCCGAACGTGACACTTGAGGTTACCAAGCTCCCGGATGACAACTATTACACCTCTCTGAAGACCAAGCTGGCTTCCGGCGAGTGTCCGGACATTATCCTGACCCAGCCGATGTATGCAGGCCAGAACTCCTGCTATGCGCTGGCAGAGGCCGGATACCTCACCTCCCTCAACGATCTGAACTGTGTACAGGGAAGAGAAGCAGAGCTGGCAGCAGTTACCTACGAAGGCGATATCGTTACCGCCTCCAGCAGCGTTTCCATTCTCGGAACCTATTATAACAAGGATCTGTTCGCACAGGTCGGAATCGAAAGCGTACCCCAGTCCTGGGATGAATTCCTGGAAGACTGCCAGAAGCTGCAGGACGCCGGCATCCATCCGATCGTCATGGGCGACAAGGATCAGTATGTACTGCAGTTTGGTCTGTATCAGCTGGCTGCAAACCAGGTTTATCCGAAGAATCCGGAGTATGATATCCAGCTGAGAAGCGGCGAGACCCACTTTACCGATGAAGGTACCTGGGATGAGGTTCTTACCATGTATAAGACCCTCTATGACAACAACTATATCGATGCTTCCAAGTCCCTTGGATATGGCGCTTCCCAGTCCATCACCGATTTCATCGACGGAAAAGCTGCCATGACCTTCGACGGCTCCTTCAACGCCACCGCTCTTCTTGCAGAAGGCGCAGCCGGCGCATTTGAGAGAGGCTACTTCCCGCTTCCCGGAACAGACGGCGTTTACACAGCTACCTGCCTCGGCGGCGGAAACAGCATCTACAGCAAGTCCCAGTATATCGACCAGTGCAAGGAAATCCTCGATTACTGGCTGGACGGTCAGTCTCCTGTATGGGACGCTTATCTTGCAACCGGAAAATACATCGTTACCTATGGCAACGGCGCAGACAGCTCTCCGAACTATGACCTGTTCAAGCCCTTTGTTGAGCTACTGAACGAAGGAAAAGGCTTCTACTGGTGCAACCAGGCATGGCCGGCAGGAACCGAGAACGAGATGGAAGCTCTGTTCAGCGAAATGGTAGGCGGACAGGGTACCGAGGTTGAGGATATCGTAGAAGGAATGCAGGAGAAATTCGAAGACCTGCTGGAAGACTGACCCGGATTTTTTCAATGAAACGGTAAGGAGATGCCGTGATATGACCTGAGCAGCAGGTGATCATCCGACAGCTCCTGAACGGATCGTCATCAGATATCCGTTACTCCGAAAAGAAATGGGACCGCCCTGTGCCAGCATGGTACAGGGCGATTTACAAAAGGAGAAAAATATGGCACAGCAAGGAAAACCGAAGAAGAAGGGAGCAAACACCTCCCTTGTCTTTACCAACAAAATGTACGTCTTTCTGATTCCTGCACTGGCGTTTTTCCTGGTTCTGTGGATTTATCCGCTGCTGCAGCTTTTCTATTACAGTGTCACGGATTTCAACGGGATCAATTATGATTTCAATTTCGTCGGTTTCAAGAATTTTTCCAAGGTCCTTTCGAATGGGACATTGACCAACTCCATGAAGAATACGCTGATCTACGCCGTGTTTACCGTTGTGCTCAGCAACCTCATCGGTCTCGGGATCGCCATGGCATTAAATACAAGGATCCGTTTTAAAGGACTGTTCCGTACCTGCGCCTATTTCCCGGCACTTTTCAGCGCCATCGTCGTAGGCTTTATCTGGTCTTACGTATATATGCCCGGCTCCGGTATGATCGGAAGTCTTATGAACCTGGCGGGACTGAACGGAGATACCTTTAACCCCCTGGGAAATTTCAGGACAGCGTTGTATGCCATTGCCTTTGTGGAAATCTGGAAGGGCTTCGGAACGACGATGATCATCTATCTGGCCGGTCTTCAGACGGTGGATGAGAGCCTCCTGGAGGCAGGCAGGATCGACGGCTGTACGGAATGGCAGCTGATCCGCCGGATCAAACTTCCGCTGATCTCCTCCACCATCACCATCAATGTGATCCTTTCCGTCATCGCCGGACTGAAGGCCTTCGACTATTCCTTCATCATGACCAACGGCGGTCCCGGAAAATCCACAAAAACCCTGATGTACCAGGTATATGAGACAGCCTTCACGGATATGAAAATGGGCCGCGCCAGCGCCTTCTCTGTCCTGGCCTTTGCCCTGATCATCGCGATCACGGTACTGATGCTGTTTTACATGAATAAGAGGGAGGTGGAACTGTAATGGCATTCGGAAAGAAGAAGGATAATTATGATGCGCAGAATTATATGAAGATGTCGCTGAAGACCTTCCTCCTCTACCTTGTGATCATTGTGTTCTGCGTGATCGTCATCGCGCCGCTGGTGATCGTATTTTCCAGTTCCCTGCGTACGCCGGAAAACCAGACGACCCCGCTGGCTCTGTTTATCGAATTCAGCATGGCCAGCTATCAGAAGGCGTTCAGCAACATGAATTATCCCATGGAGCTCCTGAACAGCATCGTGACCACGGCGGGAAGCGTTTTCTGCATCGTGATCTTTGCTACCATGGCTGCCTACCCGATCGGAAGAATCAAGACGAAGCTGGCAAGATTCCTGTATTTCTTCTTTATCTCCGGTCTGATCATTCCTTCCCAGATGGTTATCGTACCGATCGCCCAGACCCTGAACAGGCTTGGGATTCCCAACACCCGCTTTACGCCGATGCTGATGTTCATCACCTGTTCCCTGCCCTTCTCGGTCTTCCTGTTTTCGGGATTCATGAAGGGCGTGCCGGTAGAGATCGAAGAGTCCGCCTATATTGACGGAGCTACCCTCGGCAGGCGGTTTTCCACCGTGGTATTCCCCCTGCTGCAGCCGGCTATCATCTCCTGCGTGATCACACAGGGGCTCTGGATCTGGAATGATTATTTCTATCCGATGGTATTTATTTCCAAGAAAGCGCAGTATTCTCTGCCGGTCGGCATGCTCCAGTTCCTTGGCGACAAGGAAAACCCCGCCCAGTGGAATATTCTGTTCGCTGCCTGCGTGCTCTGCGCGCTGCCTCTGATCATTGTGTTCCTGGCACTTCAGAAGCAGTTCGTAAACGGTATCGCTGCCGGAGCCGTGAAGGGCTGATAAGTATTTCGTATCGTTTATCGAAGGGCCTGTTTACAAGTTTTGCAGTCAGGCCCTTCTTTTTTTCAACAGACATCATTTCTGTGGCCAGTCTTTGGACTCATTCACACACAACGAGAACAATTGTATGATGAAAAAGCTGAAAAATGAGCTGGGTTATTTCTGGCTTTACTATAAATGGCAGTTTCTGACCGTATTGACTGTGCTGCTTCTGTTCCTGTATTTCGGAGTAAGCGCTCTGACAGAGAAGAAAACGGTTCTTTCTGTCATGCTCCTGGACTGTCATGCTTCCTGTTCCCAGGAGGAGATGGAGGAGCGGTTCCTGGAGGACATGGGTTTCGACCGGAAAACAGAGAAGGTAGAAGTGCAGAGCAGTCTGATGCTTTCCGATGCGTCCTCCGGTAACTATGCCATGACAAGCCTTTCCCGTTTCCTGACGGAGATCGGCAGCGGGAAGCTGGATCTCTGCGGCATGGTACTGCAGGATTTTGAAAAATACGACAAGTCCGGAACCTTTCTGGACTTATCTTTGATCCTTCCGCAGGAGCTTCTGGCAAGGCTAGAGAATTATCAGATCCGGACAGAGGACGGGCGGATCATCGGCCTCGATCCAAAGGGGCTGCCGGTACTGGCGGACTGCGGCTGCTATGAAGAGGAAGCCGCGGCAGTGGGAATCGTCTATAATACCACCCGGAAAGAGAAAGCAGGCGAGTTCCTTGCGTACCTTGCAGGGGAGTGAACGGTCCGTCAGGATGCCATTCACCCTGAAACTCATGAAGTCCCCGTACGCCGGCTGGGCTGTGAACATACTGACACTGGTTTACATCAGGAGGAAAATAAGTATGGGTATTTTTGCCATGGATGGGAAATTTGCCAGAGTGATGAACACGCTGGGGAGCCTGTTCGTCCTGAACATTCTGACCTTGCTTTGCTGCATTCCTGTAATTACCGCAGGCGCAGCCATGACAGCGCTGTATACCATGACCCTGCGGATGGTCCGCAAGGAGGAAGGGAAGATCATCCGGGAATATTTCGAAGCCTTCCGGAAGAATTTCAGGCAGGCGACGATCCTGTGGGGGATTTTCGGAGGGCTGATCCTGTTCATGTCCTTCGATATCTGGCTGCTGCAGAGGATCAGCGGCGGTTTCGGACAGGCGTACCGCATCCTGCTGTTTCTGCTGATCCTTGCGTTTGCTATGGAGCTGATCCATATTTTCGCGGTGCTGGCGAGATTTGACAATACGACAAAGAGGACGGCTTATAATGCTCTTCTTTTCATCGCCGGGCATTTTCCTGCGGCGGTCCTGATGCTGGCGCTTACCATTTCCCCGCTGCTGCTTCTGTCGGTTTCGTACCGCTTTATTCCTGTCCTGTTCCTTCTCGGACTGTCCGGACCGGCTTACCTGGCAGGGATCTACTTCCAGTCCATTTTCCGCAGGTATGAAGGGAAGGGGGAGCCTGCGGATGACTCTTCGTTGCAAGCCTGACAGAGGGGAACACAGGGGAAAGACAGGGGAAGACAAGGGGAAGACAAGGGGACGGTTCTTTTGTCTTTTC
>JAFOJB010000358.1 GCA_017420455.1 Blautia sp. | reverse complement strand
GTTATTTGAACACAACACAAAAGAACCGTCCCTCTGTGTTCCCCCTCTGTGTTCCCCTTGTGTTCTCGCCTGTCCCACCTTCAGGGGCAGCCGGAAATCACAGAACACATCAGAACCTGGAGAATTTCATGAAATCGCGGGCGTGGGGGCCTTCGTTGAAGAGGAGGTCCAGGATGCTGACTCCGTGCTCGAATTCTCCGAAGAGCTGATGATATTCGGGGTAGCCGGTATAGTCCATGTAAGTGAGGGTCAGGCCGGCGTCACGGAAGAGGTCGTCCTGGATGTAATCTCTGGCGGCGGGGCCGGAGAGGTATTCGCTTCCGCCGGCGTCTTTTACAAGCTGTACCAGGCGTTCTGTTTTACCTTCAGCCAGTACATAGTCGGTGGACCAGGAAATCTTCGTGGTGATGCCCAGCATTCTGCAGATTTCGGTGAGGAAGAGGTAATTGATGCGGCTCAGGTAGTTTTCGTTCTCGCAGAGGGCGTAGAGCTCCTCGAAGCGGCCGATGTATTCTTTAAAATAGGGGGCCCTGGAGTAATTCATTTTCAGGGAGTTTAAATGCTTTTTGCACCAGAAATGATCCAGGACCTGGGCTTCGTTGATCTTCTGGGAGAATTTTCCCTTGGTGTCGATGGGGATGGTGAGCCAGGCCAGGCCGTTGGCGGTTTTGATCTTGTTGCGGTTCCGCCAGTCGTTCTTGGTATACTGCATTTCATCGTAAAGAATAAACTCGTCGACAAGGCCGATAATATCGAAATATCCCTTCCAGGGAATATAATCAGACTGAAGAATGGCTATTTTTTTCAAAGCTCTGTCTCCTTTACTTGCTTTTTTCTGAAGCTCATTGTATCATAAGATATTGAGAATTTACAGAGAAAACATGAAAACAGAGGAAAAAAGATGTTATTATCTATCGTAATACCATGCTATAATTCGGAAAAGACCATCGCCGAGGTGGTGGAGGGAAGCATGGAAGTGATCCGGAACATGCCGGGCTATACGGTGGAGTTCGTCCTGGTAAATGACTTTTCCACGGACGGTACCTACCGGGAAATCTGCAGGCTTGCAGGTTTATATCCAAATGTAAAGGGAATCTGCCTTGCCAGGAATTTCGGCCAGCATAACGCGATTATGGCGGGCCTTCATCAGGCAAAGGGAGATTATATTATGGGGATGGATGATGATATGCAGACGCATCCTTCCCAGATTCCACTGTTCCTCAGAAAAATGGAGGAGGGTCCGGATGTGGTATTCGGGGTCTACCGCCAGAGGAAATTCGGGTTTATGAAAAACTTTACCAGTAAGATCGCTTCCGCCATTCTGTGGCACCTGGTGGAACGGCCTAAGGGGCTGGAGGCCAGCAATTACTGGTGCTGCCGTAAATTTGTACGGGACGAGATCATCCGGTACGATGGCTACAACCTGTATCTGCAGATGCTCTTTTTCCGCACTACGGGAAACATTGTGAATATCGAGGTCGAGCATTTTGAAAGGGCGGAGGGCAGCTCAAACTATACCTTCAAAAAGCTGATGCGTCTCTTTATGGCCTTTATGAACTACTCGGTGGTTCCGCTGCGTTTTGCGACGATCCTGGGTACTATGTTCTCCATCGGAGGCTTTGCGGGAGCCATCGTGATCTTCATCTACAAGCTGGTTTCTCCGGATGTGGCCGTCGGCTGGCCTTCGCTGATGTGTACCATGCTGCTGCTCTTCGGCTTCACCTTCCTGATGCTGGGGATCATCGGGGAATATGTGGGAAAACTGATCCTGAAGCAGAGCCGCACTCCCCAATATGTGATCCGTGAGTCCGTAAATATCGATACGAAAGACCGGGAGGGAAAGAATGATCGATTTTAACAGACCTGCCTTTACAGGAAAAGAACTGGAATATATCAGGGATGCCGTCTGCAATCAGGTAAAGCTCTGCGGTGACGGTATTTATACGAAGAAATGCTCCGGCTGGATGAGGGAGAAATTTGACGTGGCCCATGTGCTGCTGACCACCTCCTGTACCCATGCGCTGGAGATGGCTGCCTATCTGACGGGAGTGAAGAGCGGAGATGAGGTCATCATGCCGTCCTACACCTTTGTTTCCACTGCGGACGCTTTTGTTCTGCGCGGCGCGAGGATCGTGTTCGTGGATATCCGGCCGGATACCATGAACCTGGACGAAACGAAGCTGGAGGCGGCCATCACCCCCAGAACCAAGGTGATCGTGCCGGTACATTATGCAGGGGTTTCCTGCCAGATGGATGCCATCATGGACATTGCCGGAAAGCACGGACTGATGGTGGTGGAGGATGCGGCCCAGGGCGTCGGAGCCCGTTTTCAGGGCAAGGTTCTGGGAACCATCGGGGATTTCGGCTGCTACAGCTTCCATGAGACCAAAAATTTTACCATGGGAGAGGGCGGCGCCCTCCTGTTCCAGGAGGACCGGTATCTGGAAAAGGCGGAGATCCTTCGGGAAAAGGGGACGGACCGGAGCAAGTTCTTCCGGGGCCAGGTGGATAAATACCGCTGGGTGGATTTCGGCTCCTCCTATCTCCCCAGCGAGATGAACGCGGCGTATCTGTATGCCCAGCTGGAGGTTTCAGATCAGATCACACAAAAACGCCGTCAGATCTATGAATATTATGACACGCACCTGGCGGAGCTGGCTGCAAAGGGCTTTGTGG
>JAFOJB010000036.1 GCA_017420455.1 Blautia sp. | reverse complement strand
ACATGGGAGACCAGCAGATAATCTGCCACAGCAGGACACAGGCGGATGGCCGCAAGCGCTGCCACACAGGTGATAAAGCCGTCCAGAACCACCGGCAGATGACAGGCGGCTGCCCCAAGATATACCCCGATCATCCCGCCGATATCAAAGCCGCCCACCTTGGAAAGAACGTCGATGGGATCCGCAGGATCCGGGTGATGCAGGGCAATGGCCTTCTCAATGGCATGTACCTTTCTCTCCAGGCCTTCTGAGGTAAGGCCGGCGCCCCGGCCTGTCATCTCCCTCGCCTCTTTTCCGAGGAATACGGAAGCCATGGCGCTGGAGGTCGTGGTATTTCCGATCCCCATCTCTCCGACAGCCAGGATCTGGTAACCTTTGTCCTTCAGCTCCTGCGCGATTTCGATCCCGCCTTCTATGCTTCTGACCGCTTCCTCTCTGGTCATGGCAGGCTCTTTGGTCATATTTCTGGTACCACAGGCGACCTTATGGTCCCGGCGAAGGAGCGTATCTCTGGCAATTCCCATGTCCACGGGGATAATATCGGTTCCGGTCTTCCGGCACATGGCGCATACGGAGGTATCTCCCTTAAGGAAATTCTCGCTGACAATGGCCGTAACCTCCTGGCCGGTCTGGGTGACCCCTTCCTCCACAACGCCGTTATCTGCGCAGAGGGTAACCAGCGCTTTTCTTTCCAGAGGGATTTCCACATCCCCCGTGATCCCCGCGATATCAATAAGCAGCTCCTCCAGCTTTCCCAGAGAATGGAGCGGTTTCGCGATGCTGTCCCATCTCCCGGAGGCTCTCCTTCTCGCCTCCTGGTCCACGGGTACAATGCTGTTCATTGTTTTTTCTATCAGATTCAAGTCTTTGACCTCCGGTCTGTTCTGTTATCAGGTGAATATCTTCAAAAGTCCTCTGCCGAATACGTCATTCCGTCCGGCATCCTTGCACCCTGCTGCAGTATTTCTCTCTTTTCCTGCAGCCTGCTGCAGCAGTTTTCTCTGCTTTCCTTCAGCCTGTTTCAGCAGTTTTCTCTGCTTTCCTGCAGTCTGTTCCAGCATTTCCCTCTGCTTTCCCGCAGCCTGCTGCTTCAGCAGTTCTCTCTGCTTTCCTGCAGCCTGTTACGGGGTATTCTTCTTTTCGCTGCCGTCTGTCTTTTTGGTGAAGACAAAAAACTTGCTGAAGAAATAATTCAGGATGATCACGACGATGGAGGTGATGACCTTTCCGACCATCTCGTCCATCTGCAGCTTCTTTACCAGGAACCATACGCCGAAAAGCTCCACGATCATAGAGAAGGCTCTGGCGCCGATGAATTTCAGGAAAGGCTGCAGGTGATCCTTCAGGCTTTCCCGCTTGTCCATAAAGACATACTTCGAATTCACCACATAGGCAAAAAGCACGGCTGCTACGATGGAGATCAGGTTGGAGATGTTCAGGTCCACATGCAGTATCCGGAGAAAAACATAATAAACCACATAGTTGACCAGGGTAGTGCAGCCCCCGAAAAAGAGATACCGGATCACTTCACTGCCGATCAGTTTTTCTGCCAGTTGTTTTATCTTATCCATGTTTCCTTTCTCCTCTTAATTCACAAGAATATTCTGATATGCATTATTGTCGGATGCAGATTGACGAAAGTCGACAAAACACGGTCGACTTTACAGAATCTGTCCCATTTCAGATATTACAATGATGATCGACCTTGCCTTCCCGTACGGTCTCGGAGATGATAAACCTTGGCCGCATCCGTACTTCATCGTAGATCTTCGCGATATAATAGCCGATGATACCCAGGCTGATCATAATGGCGCTTCCGATGAGCAGCATGACGATCAGAAGGGTGGTAAAGCCTTCTACCGCGTGTCCGGTAAAGTACTGCACCAGGGAATAGATCAGCAGGATCAGCGAACACGTAAAGCAGCCCACTCCTGCTACGGTCACGATCTGGAGCGGCGCTGTGCTGAAGGCTACGATATTCGTGAAGGCGTATTTGATAAGGGACCAGGTGGACCATTTGGATTCTCCCGCTTCCCTCTCCTGCACCTCGAACGCGATCGTGGTGGTCTTAAATCCCACCCAGGAAGAGGTGGCGCGGAAGAACATGTTCCTCTCCGGCATGGCCAGGATCGCTCTCACCGCTTCTCTGTCCAGAAGCTTAAAGTCCGAAGTGGATGCCATATTGGTTCCGGTGGCCCTGGACATCAGCTTATAGAACAACAGGGAGCATTTCTCGTGGAATTTCGTCTCCTCCTGACGGGAGGATTTGATTCCTTCGATCACCTCGTATCCCTGTTCCCAGTGACGATACATGGAGACCAGGGTGAGAGGCGGATGCTGAAGATCGCAGTCCATCACTGCGACACAGTCCCCGCCGGCCCTGGAAAGCCCGGCAAAGATGGCGGCTTCCTTTCCAAAGTTCCGGGAAAAACACAGGCCTGCAACGTTCTTGTCTTCCTCCGCCGCTTCCAGGATCTTCTCCCAGGTCCTGTCGGAGGAACCGTCATTTACAAAAACTATTTCATACTCGATTCCGGCTTCCCCAAGGATTTCCCGCAGTACCGCCGCCGTGCGCCTTACCATGAGCTCCTCATTATAAGCCGGAACCACTACTGACAATTTCTTCATAGACTTTCCTTTATGATTTCTGATTCTCTGCTGGTATTATGGGCTTCTTCCTCCGGTCCGCTTTACGAGTTTCTTCCAGAAGTTTACCCATATCCTGATATTATAATACAATCCGTTCCCATTTACCACCAGAAAATAAAACTCCGTTCACGGCCTCACCGGCATGGAAACCGAACACAGGGGGAGGAGACGACCGCCTCCCAGAGTGGGATTGTCGGGCCAGGGAACACACGGATCCAGAGCAGGGATACAGGTCTGGCCTCAGCTCCTGCGGAGAAACGCGAGATACTCTTAGCGGAAAGAACACTGGCGGCTTACAGACCGAGGACTGTCTGAGCGTACGAAGGCTGGAAGGAACGAGGGGATGGATGGGGAAACAAGGAGACGGTTTTATCCTTGTT
>JAFOJB010000357.1 GCA_017420455.1 Blautia sp. | reverse complement strand
GACCCGTGCATTCTGTACTGGGGGTAATGCGCATAAAGGTTTCGTACTCTGCCTTTGCGGATTCGGAGGCGGTTTCTCTGTACCGTTGCTCCACATTCTTTATGAGACCCGGGAAGGCGATATCGTAAACGCCTTCTCCCCTCTGTCCCTTGTAATGTACCTTTACTGTCTTTCCCTGGGTGCCATAGATCAGAATATCCGATATCTCCTGCGGATAATCCTGGAACGGGGTGGAGAGGCTGAAGTGGTATTCTTCGGCAAGCGCGTCCAGGATCGATCTGGTAAAGCTTCCCTTCACCGCGGAGGACTGCCATCCCGGCACCACGATGGCTCCCTCGTCTATGGACAGGGACATATCCGGGATCATCAGCTCCACGTCGAACTCCATTTTATAGCCAAGGCCGGCACAGACCGGGCACGCCCCGAAGGGGTTGTTGAAGGAAAAGCTCCTGGGCTCGATCTCATCTATACTGACGCCGCAGTCCGGGCAGGAAAAGCTCTGGCTGAAATTCAGGAACTTCCCGTCCAGCGTATCTACTACCAGAAGCCCGTCCGTCAGGTTCAGCACCGTCTCGATCGAATCCGTCAGCCGCTTTTCGATTCCCTTCTTTACCATGAGCCGGTCCACCACGATGGCGATGGTATGCTTCTGATTCTTGTCCAGAGAGATTTCCTCGCTCAGCTCGTAATTGTTCCCATCGATCTGCACACGGACGTAGCCGCTCTTTTTCGCCTGCTCCAGGACCTTGGCATGGGTACCTTTCCTTCCCCGAACCACCGGGGCCAGCAGCTGCAGCTTCTGCTTTTCCGGAAGCGTCATGATCTGGTCCACCATCTGGTCCACGGTCTGCCTGCTGATCTCCCGCCCGCAGCTGGGGCAGTGAGGTACCCCGACTCTGGCATAGAGAAGCCGGAAATAATCGTAGATCTCTGTCACCGTCCCCACAGTGGATCTGGGGTTCCGGTTCGTGGATTTCTGATCGATGGAAATGGCCGGGGGAAGCCCTTCGATACTCTCCACATCCGGTTTTTCCATCTGTCCGAGGAACTGCCTTGCATAGGAGGACAGAGATTCCATGTATCTTCTCTGTCCCTCGGCGTATATGGTATCAAAGGCCAGAGAGGATTTCCCGGACCCGCTGAGGCCTGTCAGCACCACAAACTGATCCCTGGGAATATCGACACTCAGGTTTTTCAGATTGTTCTCGTTTGCTCCCCGGATCCTGATAAAGTGTTTCTTCTGTGTATCCTGTGTCATGTATTCAACCTTCCGCAGCCGCCGCAGGCCGCTGCCTCTTTTATCCTGTGTAATTCATCTCCATGAGCATTCCGGCTGTATTGTATCATTCGAACGTACGTTTGTCAATCGTTTTGCTTTCCCTGAAAAACTACAGAAACTCCGCCATGATCCGGTTGCTGACATGGATTCCCGGCCGGGTCAGCGCGATTCTGTCCTTTGAACAGACAAGAAGGCCGAGCTTCCGGTATTTTTCCAGAATCTCTGCGTAAAGGCTTTCCGGCGTTCTTCCGAATTCCTCCAGGAAGGCCCGGCAGGATACTCCTTCTGTCATGCGAAGCCCCAGGATCATGAATTCTGCCATGGCTTCCTCCCGGGAAAGAGGAATGCGTTCCTCCCGAAGCGTATCGGCATATCTGTCGTGTTCCCAGTCCCATTCGAGATACTGTTTCAGATCCCTTGTATTGGAGAACCGCTCATTTTCCCATAAAGAAGACGCTCCAAGCCCCAGCCCCAGATATTCCCTCCGGATCCAGTAGCCGATATTGTGCCGGCAGGCACGGCCCTCCCGGGCATAATTCGATATTTCGTACTGTCGATAGCCATACGCGGAAAGGATCTCACTGGTATCTTCATACATCTCATATTCCGTTTCCTCGTCGGGAAGCCGCAGCTCCTGCGCTGCAAAGGGAGTTCCCTCTTCCAGGATCAGGCTGTAGCAGGAAAGGTGTTCCGGAGACATGGCGGCTGCCGTACGCAGTGTATTCTGCCAGATTTCCCGGGTCTGCTCCGGCAGGGCAAACATCAGGTCGATGTTCACATTGTCAAACCCATGCTTTCGCACCAGATCCCAGCTTTCCCGGAAATCCCGCCATGTATGGATCCTTCCCAGGATCCTCAGCAGAGTGTCCTCCGTAGACTGCAGGCCCAGGCTGAGGCGGTTTACCCCCGCCTCCTTCATTGCCCGCAGGCGTTCTTCGTCCAGCGTCCCGGGATTGGCCTCCATGGTAATCTCGGCGTCCGGTGTCAGGGAAAAGCTCTGGTACAGCGCATCAAAGACCCTGTCGATCTGCCGGGGCGTAAGGAGCGATGGCGTTCCCCCTCCAAGAAAAACAGAAGAGACCTTTCGGTCTCTTTCTTCTGTCCTGTTTTCTCCGGTCTTACCCGCCGGCGAAGGATTCCCTGCAGCGCGGCCTTCTGCCGCCCGGTCCGCCGCCATGTTCCTTGCGGCGGCGATCTCCCTGCAGAGCGCTTCCACATAAAGCTCCTTTGTCCGTTCATCGCAGGGACCCGAAAGGAAATCACAATATCCGCACTTTCTTACACAAAAAGGAATATGAAGATAAATCTCAAAATCTTTCTTTTCTGATCTTTCGATCTCTGCCGCCCTCCTTTACGTACCCCGGAACCTGTCCGGAAAGCCTGCGGGCTCTTCTTTCTTTCTGTAGCCTGCAGAAGATGCTTCCCTTAACGGGACATATCGTCGATCAGATACTGGTTTACAAAGGTGACGCCGTTTTTCTCGGCAAGGGCTTTTGGATAGTTGGTATATGGCTCCGGCGTGGGCGTCGGTACCGGGGTGATGGTCACGCCAAGTACCTGCGTCTCCTCCGGAGGCACATCCGCCTTCTGACCGCAGCCCGCAGCCCAAAGGCAGCCTGAAAGAAGCGCCAGAAAAAGAGCTCCTGCTCTCCATCCTTTTTTATGATCTGTCCTGTTCTCAGCTAAATTCGACCTGGTCATTGCGGCATCCTTTCCCTTATTATGATCCCGGTGCGATCCGGAAGCGCCCTCTGGTCCTCAAAATGCGCTTCCGGGCAGCGGGATCATTTATCATCAAGCTTCAGCACACTCATGAAAGCCTTCTGCGGAATCTCCACGTTGCCCACCTGGCGCATCCGCTTCTTTCCCTCTTTCTGCTTCTCCAGAAGCTTTTTCTTTCTTGTGATATCACCGCCATAGCACTTGGCCAGCACGTCCTTCCGGAGCGCCTTCACCGTCTCCCTGGCGATGATCTTGCTGCCGATCGCAGCCTGGATCGGAATCTCGAAAAGCTGCCTGGGAATCTCGTCCTTCAGCTTCTCGCACATTTTACGTCCTCTTTCATAGGCGGTATCCCCGTGGACGATGAAGGACAGGGCGTCTACCTCCTCCTTGTTCACCAGGATATCCAGCTTCACCAGCTCGCTCCTCTGGTAGCCGGAAAGCTCATAATCCAGGGAGGCATAGCCCCTGGAGCGGGATTTCAGCGCGTCAAAGAAATCATATATGATTTCGTTCAGGGGAAGCTTGTATTTCAGAAGAGCCCGCGTCTCTTCCATATATTCCATTCCCAGATACTGCCCGCGTCTCTCCTGGCAGAGGTCCATGATCGCCCCGATGAACTCTGTGGTCACCATGATCTCCGCGTCCACTATAGGCTCTTCCATATAGTCGATCTCCGAAGGATCCGGAAGATTGGTGGGGTTCGTCAGGTCGATCACTTCACCGTTGGTCTTATGCACCTTGTAGATAACGCTTGGAGCGGTGGTGACCAGATCCAGGTTATATTCCCTCTCCAGTCTTTCCTGGATGATCTCCAGGTGAAGAAGTCCAAGGAAGCCGCACCGGAAGCCAAATCCCAGTGCCACCGAGGTCTCCGGTTCATAGAAAAGAGACGCATCGTTCAGCTGCAGTTTTTCCAGAGCGTCTCTCAGATCCCCGTACCTGGCACCGTCCGCGGGATACATGCCGCAGTATACCATAGGATTTACCTTCTTGTAGCCTGGAAGGGCTTCCCTGCAGGGCCGGGAACTGTCGGTGACCGTATCGCCTACCCGCGTATCCCTTACATTCTTGATGCTGGCTGTCAGGTACCCCACCATACCGGCGGAAAGCTCGTCGCAGGGAATAAACTGCCCTGCTCCGAAATACCCCACCTCCACAACCTCTGTCGTAAAGCCGGTGGCCATCATGCGGATCGGGGTTCCTTTTTTCACAACTCCATCCATGATACGCATAAAAACAATGACTCCCTTATAGGAATCGTATACGGAATCGAAGATCAGAGCCTTCAGCGGAGCATCCGGGTCGCCCTTCGGCGCAGGGATCCTGGCGACCACCGCCTCCAGCACATCCTCGATGTTCTGCCCGGTCTTGGCAGAAATCTGAGGCGCGTCCTGGGCTTCCAGGCCGATGACATCCTCGATCTCATTGATGACCCTCTGGGGCTGCGCGCTGGGAAGATCGATCTTGTTGATCACGGGGACCACATCCAGATCGTGATCCAGCGCCATATAGACATTTGCCAGAGTCTGTGCCTCGATCCCCTGGGCAGCATCCACCACCAGGATGGCGCCGTCGCAGGCGGCCAGGCTCCGGGATACCTCGTAGTTAAAATCCACATGCCCGGGAGTATCGATAAGATTGAAGATATATTCCTCTCCGCTTTTTGCCTTGTACACGATCCTGCAGGCCTGGGATTTGATGGTGATCCCCCGCTCCCGTTCCAGTTCCATGTTATCCAGGATCTGGGCCTGCATTTCTCTCTCGGTGAGCAGACCGGTCTTTTCAATGATCCTGTCTGCCAGGGTGGATTTGCCATGATCTATATGGGCGATAATACAGAAATTTCTGATTTTACTCTGGTCTGTCAAGTAGAATTCCTCCTGCCTGTTTTCGAAACGGCCGCCGCCGTAATATCTTTTTCCAGAAAACTGCAGTAAACGGCAAAGTCCTGTTACCCTGGCGTTTACTGTAAACCAGAGTATTATAACACACCTTCCGATTTTCTGTCATCCTTTTTCTGCGTCCGTACCCAAAGACCTCGGGTGATGTGCCGCGCAGGCAGGCTCCCGGACACCCGGGGTCTTCTGTTTAAAAGGGTTTCGGCGCGCCGCACCTGGTCCACATCCAGTAGGCTCCCATACTCTGTCCGGGCATTTCCGTGACTTCGTCCGAAAGAAAATCTTCCAGCCCTGCCGTCTCCGGATTCCAGGCACGTGCTTCCTCTACAGACCGGTACTCCACTTCCGCATACCAGAATTCCGTGGGAAGCCCTTCATCTACATGATTCACTTCCAGGCGAAGGCCGTCCGGCAGCTGATATGTCCTTCGGATCTTCGGAATCAGAGGACGGCCGATCAGGTCCTCCAGCTCCAGGAATTTATCCCGGGTGATCGCAATCTCGATCTCTTTCCTGCTGATGCCGCCGGGAGATTTAAAACAGAGGATATACTCTGCCTCCTCTCCCGTCTTCTTTTCCTCCCGTATCCGCACGGTAGGGATCACTGTCAGATATCCCTGCCGCATACTGTGCTCATATAAAAGCGGGAGCTCTTTTTCCGGCCAGCCCTTTACCATCCATTTTCTTTCTATTTCCATACGTTCTCTCCTGCCCTTATGCGTTATTTTCTTTCACTTTACCCCTTATGGGCAGATTTGTAAAGTATTACTGACTCTTTCCGTAACCGTAAATATTCTGCTTCCCCACTGTCAACCCCTTCCTGTTCTCTGTTTGACCGTGAGCAGCAACTATGTTATGATGACAGAACCGGTGCTTCCTTTTCCGGTGATGAGAACCACAGTAATCCAGTATCGATCGAACAGGAGTCTTTCATTCATGAGCGTCAAAGACGATATCCGAAAAAACGAATTCAGCCAGCTCTATCTTTTATATGGAGAAGAAAAGTACCTTCTTCTGAACGCCAGGAAAGAGCTTCTTTCTGCCCTGGTGCCGGAGGGCGAAGAGATCAATTTCGCCCGCTATGAGGGGAAGGATATCAGCATTCCAAAGCTGATCGACTTCTGCGAAACCATGCCCTTCTTTGCAGACAGGCGTGTGGCACTCCTGGAAAATACCGGTTTTTTCAAGAATAAATGTGATGAACTGGCAGATTATCTCCCTTCTCTTCCTTCTTATATGCATCTTGTTTTCGTGGAAGAGCAGGTGGATAAGCGGAGCCGGATGTACAAGGCAGTGAATTCCAGAGGCCAGGTGTTCGTGTATGACCGGCTCAGCGAGGAAAAGCTGCTGCAATGGCTCTCGCAGTTTCTGAATAAGCAGGGCAGAAAGATCACCCGCCAGGATGCGTCCTATCTGCTCGCCCATACGGGAAATGACATGGAGAATATACGGAATGAACTGTTAAAGCTGATCTCCTTCACCGAAGGAAGAGATGTGGTATCCCTGAAGGACATCGATGCTGTCTGCAGCACCCAGACCATGAATAAGATCTTCGATATGGTCACGGCAGTCGCCAACCGGGATCAGAAGCTGGCGCTCAGGCTTTATCAGGATCTTCTTACCCTGAAGGAGCCCCCTCTGCGCATTCTTTTCCTGCTGGCAAGACAGTTCAACCAGCTCCTGCAGATAAAGCAAATGGAAGCGGAAGGCATCCCCGGGGTGGAGATCGCGAAGGTTCTCAAGGTACAGGATTATATCCGGAAAAAACTGTCCGGCTGCGCCCGGGCCTATACAGCCGCTGCCCTCCGCCAGGCCGTGAAGGACTTCGTGGAGGCGGAGGAAGCAGTAAAGACCGGCCAGCTCAGCGACATTCTGAGCGTAGAACTGCTCATCATGAAGTACAGTTCCCGCCAGGACAGATAGCATCCAGATTGCCTCCATGCTGACAGTAGATAAGGTTATGTCAGGTACGTCAGTTTTTTCTCACCAGTACCATACACTCATCCGAATCCTTAAACCCACATTTTCTGTAAAGCGGTCTCCCGGATTCAGTGGCGTCAAGGCTTATTTCTGTAGCACCTCTGTCCCATGCCTCTTCGATAAGCATGGTAGTTATTTTATATGCTATACCCTGCCTCCGATAGGCACCATTCGTATATACATTCATAAGATGGGCACGTTTTCCTGTCGGATGAGAGAATGTCGGCATTAGTGCCATAAAACAAATAGTACCGCATCCGACAATAATATTGTCCTGGAGTGCGAACACCGTTATCTGGTCACCTTTCAGAAAATAATCTCTGCTTGCCTGTACAAAGTCTTCTCCGAATACATAATCATCTCCCAGGTCATTCACGACCCGAAGCATTTCCAGTCTGCTCTGTATGAGAGCATCAATATCAGAAACCGCAGCAAATCGATACTCTATCATTGCATACCCTCCCAATCTTCCATAACGCTGCTGCCGCCTTCAACCGTTCAGCATATATTTTTGTTGCTCCATCTTCGCAGAAATCCTTTACAAATTTGTTCCCTGCGACTTACAACGTAAAGGTACCTGGTACCTTTACGCCTGTAAAGATCTTCATTGAGCTCTTCAAGGAGTTCGTCGATCACGGAAAATTCAAGGGGAAGGAGGACTTATGTGATCGTTTATAATAAGAACTCCCATGACCGCTACGGAACGGTTACGGAAGAATGGAGCGATGAATTCTGCTGCCTCTCGATAGAGACAGTTGGAAAATACCGCTCTATTTCGGTCAAACCGGTTGAGGAAACCCTCCTTTTCCCCGTAGTGATCGTTGGAAAGAAGCATGTATCCATGAATTTCCAGTATATGATGGTGTTAAACAAGGCTGAATCTGACCAACTCTATAAAAACATCAACAGGATCTGGGAATTCCTGGATACTCCTGAGATAAAAGACGTTTTAAAAGCCCGGCGTTGAACCGGGCTTTCCATTTTTGACTATTCGAAGTGCAATTCGAAGTGAAATAGACGTTAATTTGAATACATTGTTCGTTTTATGGATATTATTCGTTTTAGAAATGACATTATTCCTTTTCAGAACAAGCGCCTGTCTGCTCTTTTATGCTCTGAAAAAACACAGAATTTTCACAAAATTTATTAGCACTCTCTCTTGACGAGTGCTAATATATGTGATATAACATAATCAGAACAAAGGATCGAAGAAGATCAGGAAAGCAAAAAAGGCTTCACCGATCCAAACCCTCCGTCCCATTGCTCATGAAGCTGATTAAAGACGATTGAGTAAAAAAGGAGGAATTGATTATGTTGATGCCTAGTATTTTTAGAGAAAATCTTTTTGATGACTGGTTTAATTTCCCGGATTTTTCCGATTTGGACAGAACTGAAAGGAAGCTGTACGGCAGACATGCGGATCGTCTGATGAAAACGGATGTGCATGAGCACGATGACCATTATGAGGTTGATATCGATCTGCCGGGATTCGCAAAAGATGAGATCACGATCGAGCTGAACAAAGGTTATCTTACTGTCAGCGCCGCAAAGGGGCTGGATAAGGATGAGAACGATAAGAAAGGTAAACTGATCCGTCAGGAAAGATACGCCGGAG
>JAFOJB010000356.1 GCA_017420455.1 Blautia sp. | reverse complement strand
GGAAAACATGCAGCAGTCCATGGCAGGCGCGGAGCGGGTGCTGGATATTCTGGACGCGCCGGTGGAGATTCAGAACCGGCCCGGCGCAAAAGACCTCGCAGATGTGAAGGGAGAGATCGTCTTCGATCATGTCAGCTTTTCCTATGGAGAAGGGGCGCCGGTCCTGCAGGACGTATCCTTCCGGTGCGGACCAGGAAAGATGCTCGCTCTTGTAGGTCCTACAGGCGTCGGAAAAACGACGCTTTCCCAGCTGATCTCGAGGTTTTATGAGCCCGTTTCCGGCCGGATCCTGATCGATGGCAGCGACCTCAGGGAGGTGACCCTGGAAAGTCTGCGAAGAAACATTTCCCCTGTCCTGCAGGACACATTTCTCTTTAACGGCACTATTGCCGAAAACATCGGCTATGCCATGCCGGAAGCCTCCATGGAGGAAATCGTGGAGGCTGCCAGAGCCGCCAATATCCACAATGATATCGAGGCCATGCCGGAAGGCTATCATACCCTGGTGGGCGAGCGCGGTCTGCGGCTTTCGGGCGGCCAGAAGCAAAGAGTCGCCATAGCCCGGGCCATTCTCCGGCATGCTCCCATCATCATCCTCGACGAAGCCACCGCCTCCGTGGATGTCGAAACGGAGCAGCAGATTCAGAAAGCCGTTTCCGGGATCGCAGGGCAATGTACCATCATCGCCATCGCCCACCGGCTGTCCACGATCCGGAATGCCGACCAGATCCTGGTGTTTGAAGAGGGCTGTATTATCGAACGTGGGACGCACAAAGAGCTGATCGCCCTTGGCGGAAGCTACGCGAGGATGAACCGTATTCAAGGAGCGGAAGCCTGATTTCCGCTGGTGCGGCAGGATGCAGAGCGAAGAAGCCTGATTTTCCCGGGTGCAGCAGGATGCAGGGCGAAGAAGCCTGATTTTCCCGGGTGCGACAGGAAGCGGAACGAAGAAGCCTGATTTCCTCCAATGCGGCAGGAAGCAGAGCGCAGGGAAGAGATATCCTCCGGTAACGGAAAGATTCTTTTGTATTATTGAAATCAGTGAAATCAGTGAAATCAGTGAAAGGAGCAGATTATGAGTAAGGTGATTCTTCTGAATGGGAGCCCTCATCTGCATGGCTGCACAGCGACGGCCCTGGATGAGATGATCAGGATTTTTGAGCAGGAAGGCGTAGAAACGGAACTCATACAGGTGGGAACAAAAGACATCCGCGGATGTATCGCCTGCAACAAGTGTGAGCAGCTTGGCCATTGTACCTTCGAGGATCTTGTGAATGAGACGGCGCCGAAGTTTGAAAAGGCAGATGGACTTGTCGTCGGAAGCCCGGTTTATTACGGATCCCCGAACGGGAATATCATTTCCTTTATGGACAGATTGTTCTATAGTACCTCCTTCTCCAAGCATATGAAGGTAGGCGCTGCGGTCGTCAGCTGCAGAAGAGGGGGCAATACAGCCAGCTTTGATGTTCTGAACAAGTATTTTACGATCAGCGGGATGCCGGTGGCTTCCTCCACGTACTGGAATCAGATACATGGATTTACGGCCGAGGACGCAAAGAAGGATCTGGAAGGACTTCAGACCATGCGGAACCTAGCAAGAAACATGAGTTTCATGATCAGGGCTTTTGCTGACGCAAAGGAAAAGTACGGCTGCCCTGAAATGGAGAGAGGCAGCTTCACCAGTTTTCCCGACGGGAAGTGAACAATTGCAGAAATGATCAGAAGTTAAACTACCGTATCTGCGAATGATTCCGGAGGTGTGTATGTATGATCCAGAATGAACCTATGATACGAAGGGCTGATATGGTGCGATGTGCTCTTTGCCATGACGCCCCCTGTGATACAGCCTGTCCGAAGTTACAGCCTTCCCGTCTGCTGCGGAGCATCTGGTTTGATAACGAGCAGGGGGCGGTATCCGGCCTCCCTGCGGACAATCCATGTACAGGCTGCCCGGGAATGTGCGAAGAAAGCTGCGTACGTTCCGGAGAAGTGAAGATCAGGGATCTGATCGCCAGGCTGTACAGCCAGGTAAAACCGGCAGCGGAAACCAGGATGCCGGCAGATGAGAAACGTCTTCAGTGTGATCTGTGCGGCGTCCCGCTGGAGAATCCGTTCCTGCTTTCTTCATCTGTTGTGGCGAGCAATTATGATATGTGTGCAAGGGCGTTTGAAGCGGGATGGGCGGGTGTCTGCTACAAAACCATCTGTTCCATGGATATCCACGAAGCTTCCCCGCGCTTTTCCGCTATCACGGGAGAAGGCGGGTGCCTGATCGGATTTAAGAATATCGAACAGCTTTCCGACCACAGCGTGAAGGAGAACATGGAGATTTTCCGACGCCTGAAGGCAGATTATCCTTCCAAATTCATTCTCGCTTCCATTATGGGCCAGAATGAAGAGGAATGGGGAGAACTGGCAGGGCTCTGCGAAGAGAACGGCGCGGATGCCGTGGAGCTGAATTTTTCCTGCCCGAATATGGCAGAGGGCGGGCTGGGCTCTGATATCGGACAGATCCCGGAGCTGGTGGAGCGTTTCACTGCGGCTGCCAGGAAGGGATGTCATATTCCGGTTCTGGCAAAGCTGACGCCGAATGTGGATCGTATGAGTCCGGCCGCAGAGGCGGCAGTCCGCGGCGGCGCCGATGGGATTTCTGCCATTAATACCATTAAATCGGTGACGAATGTGAACATGCACACCTATGTTTCTTCCCCGGCAGTGCGCGGTATTTCTGCTGTCGGAGGCTACAGCGGAAACGCTGTAAAGCCTGTAGCGCTTCGGTTTATTGCGGAGCTTGCGCAGAATGAAGCCCTGAAGGGAAGGCATCTGTCTGCCATGGGCGGGGTGGAAACCTGGAAGGACGCCCTGGAGTTTCTGCTGCTGGGCGGCAGTTCGATCCAGGTTACCACTGCCGTGATGCAGTATGGGTACAGGATCGTCGAGGATCTGAAGAGCGGGCTGAACCTGTATCTGACGGAGAAGGGCTTTGAAGGTGTAAAAGATGTGATCGGCTTGGGGCTGGACAGCTTAAGCGCTACGACGGACGTGCTGGAAAGAGATACCGTGCTGTTCCCGAAGTTCCTCCGGGAGAAATGCATCGGCTGCGGGAGATGTGTGGTTTCCTGCATGGATGGAGGGCACCAGGCACTCCACCTGGATGAGAACCGCAGACCTGTTCTTAACGGGAAAAGGTGTGTCGGCTGTCATCTCTGTGTTCTGGTCTGCCCCCAGCATGCGATCGTTCCTGCAAGGAAACGCATCAGCAGAAAGAGGAATCAGACCGGGTGACGCGGTCCGGCAACAATGGATTAAGAGAAAATCAGACCGCAGACATAAAATGAACAGATAACCGGATGGTGGACATTGTCATGACAGACAGATGTCCGCTGTCCGGTTTTTTATTCCCGCGGGCAACGAGCCGGGAGGACGTGCCTGTCCATCTGGCGGCTGCCGCGAGGGTCAGATACCCTGCGGCTCGGATACCCTGCGGCTCAGATACCCTGCAGCTCTGCTTCGCATACAGGCTGTATGCCCCGCTGCCTGCCTGGGAGAATCTGACTTCAGGATAACAGATCCTTCGTCCGGAGGTACAGCTCCCGGAAGGTATGCAGCTTCTCACGGTAAAGCTTACCATTTTCCGGAACAGGCTCTATGACTTCTTCACTCATGCTGACGGTATTGCTGCAGGCCTCCTGAACTGTTCTGTAACAGCCTGCCCCGACTGCGGCCAGGATGGCGGCGCCCTGGCAGGCTTCTTCCTCGACCTTCGTGGTATGTACCGGCATTTCCAGCATGTCCGCCTGGATCTGGCGCCAGGTTCTGCCTCTGGCGGCGCCTCCCGAAGAGAGGAGATACTGCGGCTTTACCTGCAGCCCGTCCAGAATGCAGAGACATTCCTTCAGGTTAAACAGGACGCCTTCCATGACAGCGCGTACCAGGTGAGCCTGCCCGTGGTGCATTCTGAGGCCGAAGAAGCTTCCGCTGGCGTTTGGATCGTTGTAAGGCGTACGCTCTCCCGCAAGGTAGGGAAGAAAAAAGAGTCCGTCCGCTCCGGCCGGGATTTCACCGGCCTCCCTGTCAAGCTCTGAAAAAGGCAGGCTGCTTTTCAGAACCTTTCCCCGGAGCCAGTTCAGGGTGCTTCCGCCGTTCAGAGTTCCGCTCTGGAGCGCCCATCGTTCAGGGAGCGCATGACACCAGGTCTGTATCCGGAACTTCGGATCAAAGACAGGCTGGTCGGAAACGAACACCAGCTGGGAGCTGGTTCCGATATTGCAGGCCAGAATACCCTTGTCGATCACGGCGCAGCCCGTCATGGCGGCCAGGCTGTCCCCGGCTCCGTAGACCAGGATGGTCTTCGTGGAAAGTCCCGTTTCTGCGGAGGCCCTTCTGGACACGTTCCCGGCAATCTCACTGCTTTCATGGACGGAAGGCCAGATATCCCCGCGAAGCTGCAGCCGCTCAAAGAGAGGCGCGCACCATTCTCTGTTTTTCACGGAAAACGCCAGTGTAGCGCTCGCGTCAGAGACATCGGTTCCGATCTCTCCGCACAGCCGGTAACGGATATAATCCTTGGGAGACATGACGTAACGGATGCGCCGGAAGATTCCCGGCTCGTTCTCCTTTAACCAGCAGAGAGAACTGATGAGCATGCCTGCTGCCGGTCTGTTCAGAAGCTCTTCCTTCATCAGGTCCCCGGCGAGCTCATGGATCCGGGAAAGAAGCCGGCCGGACCGCTGGTCGAGGTGGATGATGGCGGGACAGACGGGTTCCCCGTCCTGATCCAGCGCGACCAGGCCATGCATCTGGCCGGAAAAGCCGATGCCGTCGATCTCTGATGCGGAAATGCCGGCATCTGCACAGGCTTCTTTCAGGGAGAGCTTTACGGCGCTCCACCATTTTTCCGGTTCCTGCTCGGCCCAGGATGGTTTCGGAATGTGCAGATCATAGCTGCCTCGTCCGATCCCCAGGATCCTGCCCTGCATATCCATGATCGCTGTTTTGGTGCTTGTGGTACCCAGATCGATCCCTGCTGCGTATTTCATTTTCCATTCCTCCTTGTAGTTCCAGCGGCATATCAGTCCATTCGTATATCCGGTTAAGGCGTTACGGATACACGGATGAGCGGGCGGACAGCCCCATTGGGTTTGTTTACGGCTTTTTTGTCCGTCAGTATGGCGCCGTCCTCTGTGACGATGGGCGCTGTGATCTTCGCGATACCTGTCTCTCCCCTGAGCCACCACCAGGAGGAGCGGTATCCTTTCATATCCCAGTTATGGTCCTTGCTGAGTACGTTGATATTG
>JAFOJB010000355.1 GCA_017420455.1 Blautia sp. | reverse complement strand
TATGCTCCTTCCCTGGGGAAATACGGATATGTGAATAAGAACTATCTGGTATATCCGTCCTCCAGTTCCTCCAGCGTCAGCGGGACAAAGATGAAAGTATCTGTCTCCAGCGGCTATCTCGCGCTTCGTACCGCGAAGGCTTATGATTACAATAACGAAATCGGGGAGCTGTACAGCGGCACGGAGGTCGTGGTACAGGACACGAGCGACAGCACCTACTGGTATGTCTATGCTCCTTCCCTGGGGAAATACGGATATGTGAATAAGAACTATCTGGTATATCCGTCCTCCAGTTCCTCCAGCGTCAGCGGGACAAAGATGAAAGTATCTGTTTCCAGCGGCTATCTGGCGCTTCGTACCGCGAAGGCCTATGATTCCGCCAACGAGATCGGGGAGCTGTACAGCGGCACGGAGGTCGTGGTGCAGGATACGAGCGATGGCACCTACTGGTATGTCTATGCCCCGTCCCTGGGGAAATACGGGTATGTAAACAGGAATTATCTGGTAAGCGTTTCTTCGGGAGTGACGAAAACGGTATATGTCAGCACCGGTTATCTGGCCCTTCGTACCGCGAAGGCCTACGATTTCAACAATGAGATCGGGGAGCTTTATAATGGAGACAAGGTTCAGGTGCAGGATATGAGTGATGCCACCTACTGGTACGTTTATGCTCCGTCGCTTGGGAAATATGGATATGTGAACAAAAACTACCTGTATTGATCAAAGTTGACATAAAACCGGCCTGAATATTCCGCTGCAAAAAACTGCGGCAGAATGGTTCCGTAAATGAGAAAGGGCTGTGAACGCAGGGGCTGCGATGCTTCTGCCTTCACAGCCCTTTCATTCCGGAAGCGCCGGAACAAAGGACTCAATGTTTTATAAACGTAAGATAATGTTAAAAAAAATTTTATAGAAAAGAATTGAAAAAAAAACTGTTATTGTTTAGTATAGAAAGAAGAGTTTGTCTGAAGGAAAAAGATAAACAGGAAAAAGGAGACAGATTCTGTTCCCGGCTGTGTTCCGGCCGGCTTTACAGATCGTCATCTGACAATATTGTATGTCAGTATATTCTTACAGATAAGAGGAGAATACTATGAGTAAAAAACCAACTGTGCTGATGATTCTTGATGGCTATGGGCTCAATGAAAGACATGAGGCAAACGCAGTTTATGAAGCAAATACACCCGTGATGGACAGGCTGATGGCGGAATATCCCTTTGTAAAAGGGTATGCCAGCGGTCTTGCGGTAGGCCTGCCGGACGGCCAGATGGGAAATTCCGAGGTCGGACACCTGAATATGGGCGCCGGCCGGATCGTATATCAGGAGCTTACCAGGATCACAAAGGAGATCGAGGACGGGGATTTCTTCAAAAATGAAGCGCTTCTCGCGGCAATGAAGAACGCCAGAGAGAACAATTCCTCCATTCATTTCATGGGACTTCTTTCAGACGGCGGTGTGCACAGCCATAATACCCATCTTTACGGCCTTCTGGAGATGGCAAAGAGGGAAGGGCTTTCCAAGGTATTTGTCCACTGCTTCCTGGACGGAAGAGATACGCCTCCGGCTTCCGGAAAAGGCTATATCGAAGAGCTGGAAGCGAAAATGAAGGAGATCGGCGTTGGTAAGATCGGCGTTGTATCCGGCAGATATTATGCCATGGACCGCGATAACCGCTGGGACCGTGTAGAGCTGGCCTACAAGGCTCTTACAGAAGGCGAGGGCGTAAAGGGAACCCACGCTCCCGAGGCCGTTCAGGCTTCCTATGACAACGGAAAGACAGACGAGTTCGTTCTGCCCACCGTCATCGAGGAGAACGGAAAGCCGGTTACGGTGGTTTCCGAGAATGATTCCATTGTTTTCTTCAATTTCCGTCCGGACCGCGCCAGAGAGATCACCAGAGCCTTCTGCGATGATGCCTTCCAGGGCTTTAACCGTCCAAAACGCCTGAATCTCTGCTATGTCTGCTTCACAGATTACGACGAGACCATTCCCAACAAGCTTGTGGCTTTCCATAAGGTGCAGCTGCACAATACCTTCGGAGAATGGCTTGCGGCAAATCACATGACACAGGCCAGGATCGCGGAGACAGAAAAATACGCGCATGTCACCTTCTTCTTTAACGGAGGAGTCGAGGAACCCAACGAGGGAGAGGACAGGATCCTTGTAAAATCCCCGAAGGTGCCTACCTATGATATGCAGCCGGAGATGAGCGCTCCTCAGGTCTGCGAGAAGCTGGTGGAAGCGATCAGGTCCGGAAAATATGATGTGATCATCATCAACTTCGCAAATCCTGATATGGTTGGACATACCGGCGTCGAAGCCGCCGCCATAAAAGCAGTGGAAGCGGTGGATGAATGTGTCGGAAAGGCCGTTGAGGCCATCAAAGAAGTGGATGGGCAGATGTTTATCTGCGCGGATCATGGAAACTGTGAGCAGCTCATCGATTATGAGACCGGCGAGCCCTTCACAGCGCATACCACAAATCCGGTTCCGTTCATTCTTGTAAACGCAGATCCGAAATATAAGCTCAGAGAGAATGGCTGTCTGGCAGATATCATTCCTACATTAATCCAGCTGATGGGCAAAGAGCAGCCGGCAGAGATGACGGGGAAATCCCTGCTGGTGGAAGCCTGAAATGCCTGCCTTTTCCTGCTGTGGTGATGCCTGCGCGGAAGGGGCTGCAGGCATGAGAGGCATTTCTCCTTACAGGATAGGGGATTGCTTCTGCTATTATGACAGAAAGATGTATGACAGACAGTTGTATCATTGAATAATGGGGAGAAAAAGAAGTTATGTTCATGAATAAGGTATGTTACAGCGAACCTGTACGTAAATCTGCCCGCCCTGACAGGATCACCTATGTTCCGATCACGGATACAGCGCTTCCTGTAATCAGCGCACCAGCCAGAAAAAACAGGAATTCCTCCAGAATTCTGGGGTTGTCTCTGGCTATGGCAGCGGTGCTGGCGGGAAGTGCCTATCTGGGGACCGCATATTATTATTCGAACCGGTTCTTTAACGGAACCAGCATCAATGGCGTAGATGTATCCGGAAAAACCGCCTACGAGGTGGAGCAGGAGATCGCTGCGAAGGTGGAAAAATATGCCATCGCTGTCGAATCCAGGAACCAGGAAACCCAGACGATCACCGGGGACAGGATCGATTATCAGTATGCCTCAGACGGCAAGGTCCTTGCAGTGCTGAAGGCTCAGAATCCTCTGGCCTGGATCCATGGCCTGTTCAGACGGGTGGACTATACCATTCCCACAAAAGCCACCTATGACAAGAAGCTCCTGAAGGAGGAGCTGATGTCGCTGGAGTGCGCGAAGGAGGAAAATCAGGTAGCTCCGGAAAATGCGTATGTTTCCTTCCAGAATGAAGAGTTCACCATCGTTCCGGAAACGGAGGGCAGCGAGCTTCTCCTGAAGGAGGCCTATAAGGCTCTGGACAACGCGATCAACGTGGAGAGTCCTTCCATCGACCTGACGTCTGTCCCGGATGTATATGCCAGCGCGCAGGTGACCAGTGACGATCCGCTTCTGAAGGAAGCACTGGATGTTTACAATAACTTTGCAAAGGCGAAGATTACCTACACCTTTGGAAACGAGACGGTGGTGGTGGATGGGAACACCATTCAGAACTGGCTGGAGTTCGATTCCAAAGGCCAGCTGGTTCAGGATGAAGCTGTTTTCCGTCAGAACGCCCGGGAATTCGTGGCGTCCCTGGCAGACCGGTATGATACGGTCGGTACGGAAAGGCCTTTCGATACCACCAGCGGCCGCACGGTCTATGTCTATGGATACGCCTATGGCTGGGCGATCGACCAGGAGGCCGAGACGGATCAGCTGATGGCGGAGATCCGTTCCGGCGTAAAGACGACACGTGACCCGATCTATTATATGACTGCCAACGATCATGGTTACAACGATTTCGGCAGTACCTACATCGAG
>JAFOJB010000354.1 GCA_017420455.1 Blautia sp. | reverse complement strand
GCAGTAAATACAAGGGATTCCGAGGTTTTTAGGGTATGATAAGTATAATGTTTGTCTGCCACGGCAATATCTGTCGTTCGCCGATGGCCGAGTTTGTTTTTAAAGACATGGTAAAAAAACAGGTCCCGGAGGCCGATTTCCTGATTGCTTCTGCGGCTACGAGCACAGAGGAGATCTGGAACGGGGTTGGAAATCCGGTTTATCCGCCTGCACGGCAGGAGCTTCAGAGACATGGTCTGTCCTGCGCGGGAAAGAGAGCCTGCCTGCTGCGGAAGGAGGACTATCAGAAGTATGATTTCCTTCTTGGGATGGAGCAGAGAAATATTGCGAATATGATGCGGATCCTGAAAAGCGATCCGGAGGGGAAGGTAAGACGGCTGCTGGATTTTTCGGAACATCCCAGGGACATTGCGGATCCGTGGTATACCGGTGAATTCGGAAAAACCTATGAGGATATTCTGGAGGGCTGTGAGGCTTTTCTGCAGTATCTGAAGAAAACCGGCCTGCTGTGGAGCTGAAACAGAAGGAATTCTCGCTGCTTTACCTTTCTGTTGCAGTCCCCAGCCGGTGAGACCGTGAACTGTAACACCTTTCCGGACGACATTGCATATGAATGATTATCGTGTTGACAGGGAATAATGCGTATGTTATATTGAAACTATGGAATGTGCAAATGCACAATAAAGGAGGGATGGACATGATCAGCCAGGCATTACGGGAAGCCAGATTTTATGAAGATGTAGCGGAAAAAAGTGTTTCCGAAGAGGAGCGTCCTGCGTTTCATCTCTCTGCAAGAGCGGGATGGATGAACGATCCGAACGGGTTCTGCTTTTATAAAGGCAAGTATCATATGTTTTATCAGTATTATCCATACGCACCAAAATGGGGGCCCATGCATTGGGGCCATGCGGTGAGTACGGATCTGCTCCACTGGGAATATATGCCTGCGGTGCTGGCACCTGATCAGGTATACGATCGGGATGGATGCTTCAGCGGCAACGCTGTGGAGCTGCCGGATGGAAGACTGATGCTTCTTTATACAGGAGTAAGGCTAGAGGGGGTCAGAAAAGAATCTAATTCCGAAGTGCAGGTACAGTGTATTGCTGTAGGGGATGGAGAGAACTTCGAAAAGTATGAAGGGAATCCGGTTATGGATGAGACAGTCCTTCCGGAGGGGGCCAGCAGGTTCGATTTCCGGGATCCCAAGGTATGGCGCTGCGAAGACGGAACTTATCGATGTCTTCTTGGAAACCGTCCTTCGGACGGGAGCGGACAGCTCCTTCTCTTTGGGAGCGAAGATGGGTTCCACTGGAAATTCCGGAGCGTGTTTGCATCGAACAGGAACCGGTTTGGAAAGATGTGGGAATGCCCGGACTTTTTTGAGCTGGATGGAAAGCATGTGATTCTGACCAGCCCCCAGGATATGCTTCCGCATGGCTTTGAGTATCATAACGGGAACGGAACTCTCTGCCTGATCGGAGAGTACGATGCCGATACGGAGAGCTTCCGGGAAGAATGGAACCAGTCGGTAGACTATGGTATCGATTTTTATGCACCGCAGACGATCCTGACTCCGGATGGTCGAAGGGTGATGATCGGATGGATGCAGAACTGGGATACCTGTGAGCTGCGGACTCCTCATGGAAAGTGGCAGGGGCAGATGAGTCTGCCGAGAGAACTGTCTATCAGGAACGGGCGCCTGTATCAGGCTCCGCTGAAGGAACTGGAGAAGCTGCGCGCGAATAAGGCAGAGTACTGTGGCGTTGTGCTGGAAGGGGAACAGACATTTCCCGGCATCCACGGCAGAAAAGTGGATATGGAAATCCGCATCAGGCCGCAGGATCCGGAGAATGTATACAAGAAGTTTTCGATTCATTTTGCGATGAACGATGATTATCATATTACCATCAGTTACAGGCCGCATGAGAACGTGCTGAAGATAGACAGGAAGTTCTCCGGCTCCAGAAGAGCGATTATTCACCAGAGAAGATGCAAGGTTGTGGGTAGTGAAAACGGAGAGCTTTCACTCCGTCTGGTTCTGGACCGGTACAGCGCAGAGGCCTTTGTGAATGACGGGATTCAGACGATGACGGCTACCTATTATACGCCGCTGGAGGCTGACGGCATCATGTTTGCCGCTGATGGAAAAGTGTGTATGGATGTAGTAAAATATGACTTGATCTGATAAGGGAAAGAGAAGAACGTGCGCCGCAGCATCTTCCGTAAGGGGAGATACTACGGCGCATGTTCTTGTTCTATGTACAGCCTGGGCGGCGCATGATGGATGGACAGGGGGAAGACAGGAAGACAAGAGGAAGACAAGGGGACGGTTCTTTTGT
>JAFOJB010000035.1 GCA_017420455.1 Blautia sp. | reverse complement strand
TTTTGCCACCGTCGAACGCTCTGCCGAACCGTGGACTGTTCTCAGGTACAGGCCTGACTCCAGCTCCGTGGCATACTCCGGTTTCAGATATGAGATGGCCATGTACGAATTCTTTTTGCTGAACGGGATACGATTGAGATCGATCAACATAGTCTTTTTTCCTCCTTCTCTTTCAAGGCAAGCTTCTCAGGGTCCGAGTCCGCGCATATTTCCGCGGACGTTTCTTTCTCCTTTTTCTACTATATTCTACCGGAAGACAGACTGCAATTCCGATAAGGAAAAACCGTATTCCGTTTTGGAATCGATATTAGTTACTGTAAACTTTCTTTTCCATGATTGTAGTTTTTTCCCGAAAATGCTAGAATAAAAAATAAAACCATCAACCCAGGCAAAAAAGGTGCAGTTCACGGCCCCGTCGGCCGGGGGCTGTAACTCAGACAGACCGCGGACCGGTTTTCCGGAATAACTCCTGAGGGTATTTTTATGCAGATCGAATGGCTCAGGGCTTTTGTGCTCCTGAAGGAATACGGCAGCTTCACGGAGGCTGCGGAGGAGATGTTCGTCTCCCAGTCCAGCTTTTCCAAATATATCAAGGCTCTGGAGTCCCACGCAGGGGCTCCGCTGATCGACCGCTCCTACCGGTCTCTTCATTTCACCGAAAAAGGAGGGGCTGTCCTTCTGTCTGCGCAGAAGATCCTCTCCGAATACGACCGCATGATGGAGCAGCTGAGAAACGACGGTTCCGCTCTGCGGTCTGTTTTCCGCATCTCTGTAGATACCGCCGTCAATCCCCTGCCATTTCTCCGCTTCATTCTGGATTTCTTTGAGGAACATCCGGAACTGGAGCTGAAGCTGCAGGAATTCGACCTGACCACCGCCATCAACGCGTTCGACGCGGGAGAGCTTGACATGGTTCTCGGGCACATCAATGTGATCAGGCCGAAATCCCCCTGTAAGGAAATGGTCCTCCAGGAAGACGAGATTTTTTATGTAGGACGAAAGCAGGACCTCTCCGTCATCCACCAAAGCATAGCTCTTTCCCAGGTAAAAAACGACAGGCTCATTCTCCACCAGAATATGCACCTGGAGATCACCGAGCTTCTGAAGCAGAAAAAGGTTTCCGTGAATAAAGCACACTCTATTGTCACCACCACCAGCCGTGATGTCATGAAAGCCTATCTGACCGGAGGCCAGGCCAGATCCCTCCTGACCCGAAGCGATGTCACCGCCATGGACCCGGAAGAGCAGCTTCTCTGCCTGCCCCTGGAGGACCACCTGACACTCCGCCTTGGCCTGTTATATGGAAAAAACACAGGAACAGGAGAACGTATGCTTGTAAGATACCTGAAAGAGCGGATCGCAAAAGCAAAGCCATGAATCTTCTGTCACTTCTCCATTTCCAGAAGGTTTTTCTTCAGTTCCAGCATCTTATCGCGAAGCTCGGCGGCAGCTTCGAAATTCAGGTCCGCAGCAGCCTTCTTCATCTGGCTCTCTACCTCCCTGATCAGCTTCGTAAGCTCCTTCTTATCCATGGATTCCGGATCCTTGGAAAGCCGGAATTCCGTTTCCGCAACTGACCTGGAAACCGCGATCAGATCCCGGACAGCCTTATGTATGGTGGTCGGGGTGATATGATGCTCCGCGTTATAGGCTTCCTGAAGCGTCCTCCTCCGGTTCGTCTCTTCTATGGCATTGTGCATGGAATCTGTGATCATATCCGCATACATGATCACATGTCCTTCACTGTTCCTGGCCGCCCGGCCGATGGTCTGGATCAGAGAAGTCTCCGATCTCAGAAAGCCTTCTTTGTCTGCGTCCAGGATCACCACCAGAGAAATTTCCGGAATATCCAGCCCCTCCCGCAGCAGGTTGATCCCCACCAGCACATCGAAGACATTCAGCCGCATATCCCGGATGATCTCAGCCCGCTCCAGCGTATCTACATCTGAGTGCAGATACTTTACGCGGATTCCGACCTCCCGCATATAATCCGTAAGGTCCTCCGCCATCCGTTTCGTCAGCGTTGTTACCAGGATCTTGTTCTTCTTCTCTACCTCCCGGTTGATCTCGCTGATCAGATCGTCGATCTGCCCTTCCACCGGACGAACCTCCACTCTGGGGTCCAGAAGCCCTGTGGGGCGGATGATCTGCTCTGTCCGCATCAGTTCATGCTCCGCCTCGTATTTCCCGGGCGTCGCCGAGACAAACATGACCTGATCCAGCTTCTCCTCAAATTCCTGAAAGGAAAGGGGGCGGTTATCCTTCGCCGATGGCAGACGGAAGCCGTAATCCACCAGCGTCTGCTTCCGGTTCAGGTTTCCGGCGTACATGGCCCCCACCTGCGGGATCGTCATATGCGATTCATCGATGATCAGCAGAAAATCGTCCCCGAAGTAATCGATGAGGGTATAGGGGGGCTCTCCGGGCTTCAGATTGGACAGATACCGGGTATAGTTTTCAATGCCGGAGCAGAAACCGGTTTCCTTCATCATTTCGATATCGAAATTCGTCCTTTCCGCGATACGCTGAGCTTCCAGCAGCTTATCCTCTCCCTTGAAATATTCCACCTGTTCCCTGAGCTCCGCCTGGATTTCTTCTGCGGCCTTACGGATCTGTTCAATGGGCACCACATAATGCGAGGCCGGGAAGATGGCCATATGAGAATCTTCACATTTTACCTCGCCGGTCAGGACATCGATCTCCGTGATCCGCTCGATCTCGTCCCCGAAAAACTCTACCCTTACAGCTCTGTCCGAGAAGTTTGCCGGGAAAATCTCCAGCACGTCTCCCCGCACCCGGAAGGTTCCCCGTTTAAAATCCATCTCGCTTCGGGTATACTGGATATCGATGAGCTGCCGGATCACCTCGTCACGGTCCTTTTCCATGCCCGGACGGAGGGAGATCATCATTTCCTGAAAGTCCTTGGGCGACCCGATTCCATAGATGCAGGAAACCGAGGATACGATGATCACATCCCGTCTCTCGGAGAGGGCGGCCGTCGCCGAGAGACGAAGCTTGTCGATCTCGTCGTTGATCGATGAATCCTTGGCGATGTAGGTATCCGTTGATGGGACATATGCCTCCGGCTGATAATAATCATAGTAGGAGACAAAGTATTCTACTGCGTTATTCGGGAAGAACTCCTTGAATTCCCCGTACAGCTGGGCTGCCAGCGTCTTATTGTGGGCCAGCACCAGGGTAGGCTTGTTCAGGGCTTTGATTACGTTCGCCATGGTGAAGGTTTTTCCGGAGCCGGTGACGCCAAGCAGTGTTTCAAACTGATTTCCTTCCTGAAACCCCTTTACCAGTTCCTCGATCGCCTTCGGCTGATCCCCCGTAGGGGCATATTCAGATACCAATTCAAAATGATCCATTTTGCCTGTTTCCTTTTTCCTTTTTTGATAACTCGATTTGCACGGAATTTTACGCCCGATCTGTAATCTGTAGTCAGAATGGTCTTAATTCTGAACGTTTATATCATAGCATATCGGGGTCCAAAAGTACAGGTTTTGTGAACATTTGTTCGGAGCGGTGTTGTCCTTACAGCGGATGGTTTTGGCTTCCTGTGGGTTTTGTTGCTTTCAGCGGACGGGTGAGAGGTCTCCTTCCTCCCCGGTCAGGGCCGTATGTTTTTGGCGTCTGTCGGCTCTCCTGACTG
>JAFOJB010000353.1 GCA_017420455.1 Blautia sp. | reverse complement strand
TCCTGACCGAACTGGCCGGCTTTATCGTAGACGATATCCCGCTCTATCAGACAGTATACAGAAAACAGAACATCGTCCCGCTGCAGAAGCTCTTTGCAGACGGAGAGATCGACTGCTGCGCATTTACCAGCTCCTCCGGCGTAAAAGCTTTCCTGGAAGCTTATCCGGAGCTCGAACCAGCTTTGGTCAACGCGGTCTGCATCGGAAAACAGACCGCCCATACTGCCAGAGAAGCAGGAATGCACGTCGCTGTCGCAGAGAAACCCACCATAGACAGCCTGATCGAAAGGATCATAAAGGACTGCACGGCCAGATAACCGCTGTCGCATTTTCACCATGCTCTAAAATGCAGAATCGAGGGAACGAAAATGGAATTATTACAGAGACCCAGAAGACTTCGCGGAAACAGCGCGATCCGCGCCATGGTAAGGGAAACCAGGATCAGTCCTGCTTCTCTTATGTATCCGCTTTTTGTAAAGGAAGGGGAAAATATCAGGGAGGAGATTCCTTCCATGCCCGGCCAGTACCGCTTTTCTCTGGACAGACTGCCGGAGAAGCTTTATGAGCTGAGGGATGCCGGCGTGGGAAGCGTCATGCTTTTTGGAATTCCGGAACACAAGGATGAGGTCGGCTCCGGCGCCTATGCCTGCGACGGAATCGTCCAGAAGGCTTTGCAGAAGGCAAAAAAGGAAGTGCCGGATCTGTATTATGTGACAGATGTCTGCATGTGCGAATATACCTCCCACGGCCACTGCGGCGTCCTCCACGGCCATGATGTGGACAACGATCCCACCGTAGAGCTGCTGGCGCAGACCGCTCTCTCCCACGTACAGGCAGGAAGCGACATGGTAGCCCCTTCCGATATGATGGACGGCCGTGTACTTGCGATCCGCAATAAGCTGGACCAGAACGGCTTCACGAATATTCCCATCATGTCCTATGCGGTAAAATACGCCTCCGCCTTCTACGGCCCCTTCCGGGAAGCCGCCGGGTCCGCCCCCTCCTTCGGAGACAGAAAAAGCTATCAGATGGATTTCCACAACAGCCGGGAGGGGCTGAAGGAAGCCCTCATGGATGTGGCGGAAGGCGCCGACATCGTCATGGTCAAGCCTGCCATGTCTTTCCTGGATATGGTAGCGAAGGTCCGTGATATCGTACAGGTTCCCGTGGCAGCCTACAGCGTCAGCGGAGAATACGCCATGGTTAAAGCTGCTGCCCGGAACGGCTGGGTGGATGAAGACCGCATCGTCGGAGAAATGGCTGTCTCCTGTTTCCGCGCCGGCGCCCAGATCTACATCACCTACTATGCGGAACTGATCGCCCGCCTGATCGCGGAAGGAAAAATCGGATAACCAGAAAAGCAAGTCGATCACAGATTTACGTGGAGGTCTATGGAAAGAAAAATGACAACGGAACATACTACCCGTTCTGACGCTCTTATGGAGCGGGCCAGAAAATATATTCCCGGCGGCGTCAATTCCCCGGTCCGTTCCTGGTACAATGTGGGAATGACTCCCCGGTTCATCCGGTCCGGAAAAGGGCCGTATCTCATCGACGCAGACGGAAATGAATACATCGATTATATCTGTTCCTGGGGGCCCATGATCCTGGGACATGGGGAGGAAACAATCCGGGAAGCCGTGATCGCGGCAGCAGAGAGAGGACTGAGCTTCGGCGCGCCTACAGAGACCGAGGTAGAGATCGCGCAGTTTATGTCGGAAAGGATCCCGTCCGCAGAAGTGCTCCGGATGGTAAACTCCGGTACAGAGGCTGTCATGAGCGCGATCCGGCTGGCCAGGGGCTTTACCGGACGAAACAAGATCATCAAATTCGCAGGCAACTATCACGGACACAGCGACTGCCTTCTGGTAGAAGCAGGCAGCGGACTCCTCACGGCAGGAATTCCCGGAAGCGCCGGCGTTCCCGAGGGCTGTACCGCCGATACCCTCTCCGCCGAATATAACAATGCGGAAAGTGTGGAAAAGCTTTTCGACGCCAATCCCGGACAGATCGCCGCTGTCATTGTTGAACCTGTCGCCGCCAACATGGGGGTCGTCCTTCCCGGGGAAGGTTTTCTTCAGAAGCTCCGCACCCTGTGCACCAGAAACCAGGCTCTCCTGATCTTCGACGAAGTCATCACAGGCTTCCGCCTCGCCTTCGGCGGCGCCGCGGAGTATTTCGGCATCACGCCGGACCTTGTTACCTATGGGAAGATCATCGGCGGAGGCATGCCGGTAGGCGCCTATGGCGGCAGAAGAGAGATCATGGAGATGGTATCTCCCCTGGGTCCCGTGTACCAGGCGGGAACTCTCAGCGGAAACCCCGTAGCCATGGCGGCAGGCCTTGCCCAACTCCGCCTTCTGTACGATCACAAAGAGGATTACGCACTCCTCGCAGAGAAGGGGGAAAAGCTCTATGGGGAGATGGACCGCATCATAAAGGAGAAGGGGCTTCCCTGGCAGGTAAACCATATCGGGTCCCTGGGCTGCATCTTCTTCACCGGCAAAGCGGTCACCGATTACCGGACAGCGAAGACCTCCGACACAGAAATCTTTGCCAGGTATTTCCGCTGCATGCTGGAGCACGGCATACACCTTGCCCCCTCCCAGTTTGAAGCAATGTTCCTGTCCCTCTCGCACACCGGGGAGATCCTCGAAAAAACCCTGGCCGCATTTAAGGACGCCATGGAAAACATTTAAGCCTGGCATTCCGTTGTTCTTATTCTCCGGATGCAGGAAATAAAACGTGACTTCTGTTTCTGATCATCCATCTGAAAAAACAGGAAGGGACGCTGCGGATGAGCGTCCCTTCCTGTTTTCTTTCCTTTTTTCCAGATACAGCAGAACAAAAAGTTTTCCAGATACAGCAGAACAAAAAGCCGGAGCCAGGCAGTTTCTTCCCGTGTTTGCTGCAGTACAATGTTGTTTTCAGCCCTTCACCGAACCGCCGGTCACACCTTCTACATAGTATTTCTGCAGACACATGAAAAGGATGGTAACGGGAATCGCGACCAGGATCCCGCCGGCACAGAACCGGGTAAAGTATCCCTGGAAATCGTTGGTCCACACCCATTGCTGCAAAGCCACCGCCACATTATAGCTGGCACTGTAGCCGAAGGCCACATAGGAAGCAAATACGAAATCGCACCAGGGAGCCATAAAGGCAAGCAGGGCCGTATAGATAATGATCGGCTTGGAAAGCGGAACGATCATGATCAGCAGGATCTGCGCCCTGTTGGCTCCATCGATCCTGGCCGCTTCGTCCAGTGCTTTCGGAAGGGTATCAAAATACCCCTTGCAGACATAATACTGCATACCGGCGCCTGCGACAGAGATCAGGATCAGGCCGGGAACCGCGCCGGACTGCGTAAGTCCCAGCATCTTCAGCAGGAAATACAGACAGATCATGGTAAGGAAGCCGGGGAACATCCCCAGCACCAGCCAGATATTCATCAAAGCCCTTCTTCCTTTGAAGCGAAGCCGGGAAAGAGCGTAGCTGACACAGATGATGATGATGGTGTTAAAAACCGTCGCCGCGACCGCGATGATCAGTGTATTCATATACCACCGCGGGAACTGACACTCCCCGCTGAACAGGAATTTATAGGAATCCAGCGTAAACTTCTTCGGTATCAGATAATTTACCATGCCGCCGAATTCGCTGATATAGGAGCGGAAGCTCTGGAGGGCAAGACCCACAAAGGGGAACAGCCAGATCACGCTGATCACGATCAGAACGATATACACAATGGCATTACTGATATGTTTCTTTCTTGTCATTATTGGAATCCCTCCTCATCCTTCACTGATGGCAGGAAGTTATAAACCACCAGAGAGATCACAGCTGTCACAATAAATACCATGATACCGATGACTGCCGCCATCTTATAATCCGTATCATTGATCGTCATCTTATACAGCCAGGTCACAAGAAGATCCGTATAACCGGCGCCGCCCTTCAGATTCATGGACTGCGGTCTTCCCTGATTCAGCAGGAAGATGACGTTGAAATTATTCAGGTTTCCGATAAACTGTGTCAGAAGGAAAGGTCCAGTCACAAAAAGCATATACGGAAGCGTAATCTTGAAGAACATCTGGAAGGAATTCGCGCCGTCGATCCTGGCGCTCTCATACAGATCCTCCGGGATATTCATCAGCAGACCGGTGGCGATCAGCATCATATAAGGGATGCCGATCCACAGGTTGATCACAATGATCAGGATCCTGGCATAGGTGGGATTGGTCCAGAACGGAATCGCCTTCTGGATCAGCCCCCATTTCAGAAGGTACGCATTCACCAGACCATCCGAAGCGAACATTTTTCCGATATACAGAAGCGAGACGAACTGAGGCACCGCTATGGTCATGACCAGAATGGTCCTCCAGAGTTTTTTGAACCGGATCCCCTTCTTGTTGATCATGATCGCCACTGCCATTCCCAGGAAATAATTCAGGAAGGTTGCAAAGAACGCCCAGATCAGGGTCCAGGCCAAAACCGTAAAGAAGGTCCCGCCATAACCTTCGCCGCCGATCGAGAAGATATTCCGGAAGTTTTCAAGCCCTACCCAGGTAAAAAGCTTCGCGGGCGCCTGGTGATTGTAATCGTAGTTCGTGAAGGCGACGCAGATCATAAAGATGATCGGCAGCACCGTGAAGACGAAAATTCCAAGGACAGGCAGCGCAAGCAGCGTCTTGTCAAAATTCCTGTCCAGGACAGAATACAGGTCCTTCCTGTTGGAGGGAAGCGCTTTTCCCTGTGCCAGCAGCTCCTGCGCTTCTCTGTTCTGCCGGAGATTGATCCGCCATACAAGAACCAGCGCCAGGATCACGATGATCGTCAGAATTCCATATAAAAGTATCAGAAAGCTGTTATCTCCCAGGGAGATGGTTCCATCCGGATTGAACCCCCGGCCCTGCGTTCCCAGTGTCAGGATATCCTTCAGATAAGAAAGCCCAAACCCGAAAATATAAAATAGCATCGCTGCTGCCAGACACAGCACGGAAATTCCCCGGACATACTGTCCGCGGAGAATCTGTCCCAGCCCGACGACCAGAAAGGAGATCCTGGTCTTCCAGTCTCCCCTGGCAAAGGTAATTCCTATATCGGCGAGATCCCGGCCGATCCACCTGAAAAAGGCCCCGATCCTGCTGCCGATCGATTTCTTTTCTTCCATCCTGTTTATTCCTTTCCGTGGGTAAGGAACTGTCCATAAAAACCATGCACAGGTTTTCAACAGATCCTGAACGTACATACATTATCCGGCGCATTCTCTGCTCATGGCAGATTCTGTATCCGCGGACAAAATGCCTTCTGATAAAAAAAGATACCGCGGTACAGTACAGGCAGGGCATCCGAGAACACCCTGCCTGACCATTACGAAACCCTGTTCGCATTCCGATTACGGGTTCCACATCTGTTTATTCTGATCCGGGATTATTTTGCGTAGGAAATGCAGGAATCCTGGAAGCTCTGAAGAGCGCTCATCAGAGTCTCATCAGAAGCATCTTTGTAATCTCCGGAGATCACGGAATCGCCGAGAGAGGTTGCCAGTGACCAGTAATCATTCGGGTACTGCCCCTGCGGGATGGCGTAAGCCAGCTGCTCAGCCAGAGCAGAAAGAGCGACGTCGGACTTCACGGCATCATCTGCCTGGGCATTCAGGTTGGAGGGACCCCAGCCTTTTGCATTATAACGGGCCAGCTGTACTTCCTCTCCGGAAAGGTACTGTGCAAGTGCCTGGCAGGCTGCCAGCTTGTCGGCGTCTACCTGAGGCTTCACGCCCATAAGCTTGAATCCGCCAAAGCCGCTCATCTGGATCGCTTCGCCGTCCACAGTGAAAGACGGAAGTTTCGCGCAGGCATAATTGTCGCCGAACATATCCTTCACAACGGAGGAATCCCAGGTTCCGCTTACGATCGCCGCGCAGTTTGCAGCGTTGCTGGCGCTGGAGCCATTGTGGAAAGCGGGAGATTCGGCAAGAGCGATGATGGCTTTCAGAGCCTTTACGCCGTTTTCAGAAGCATAGTCCACATTACAGCTGGTGAAGTTGCCCATTTCGTCGGTCTCATAGGAAAGGCTGCAGCCGGCGCCAAAGAAGAAGGCCGTCTGATACCAGCCGGAATTGATCTCCATGTAGAAACCTTTTCCTGCTGCCTCGCAGTCTGCCAGGATCTGGTCGAGGCTGGTGGGATCTGTAACGACACTGCTGTCGTAGTACAGGAAATACCCATTATCGGAGGTAAGCGGATATGCAAAGATCATATCGCCCATGGAAGCTGCCGAAACTGCTCCGGCATCGTTGTTCTCTGAAACAAAGGCAGCGTTGTCTCCCATCAGCGGGGTAAGAGCCTGGGCGGACACCAGACGTGCCAGCTGATCCTGGGCAAAGCCATAGAGATCCGCGGAGCCTTCCACATCTGTCAGAACGTTCTTCGCTGCATCACCTTCCCCGACAGGTTCTACGGAAACGGAAAAACCGGAGAAATCCGGATTGGAGGAAAGGAACTCATTCGCCTTTTCCTTGGTAAAGTCCGTGACTTCCTCTGCTACCCAGATGGTGATGTCATCCGCATAAGCCGTCACGGCTGCCCCTGCCATAAGAGACGCTGCCATAACTCCGGCCGCCAGAATGGATAAAGTCTTTTTCATAGTAACATCCTCCTTTGAATTGATCTGATGAGGATCCATTTGCGGATGGATCCCCGGCATGACGCCTTTTGCAGCCGCTGTGACATACGAAGGCGCAGCAGGCTGCCTACAAATCAATGATAGTATTCTCTTTTTCATTTATCAATTAGACAAAACCGCAAATCTTTTTCATCTTTTTTTATGTAAAATAACCACACTGTTTTCGGAAATGCGCAAAAGGCTGCGCCTATATAACCATCACGGAAGGATAAGCTCATGTTCTACATTGTGAATATTATACAGCACCCCTGCTTTTCCATCCTTATACCGGATCCTGATATCCCTCGCGTCCCTGAGCTCCAGGAGGCGGTGCCAGGTTTCCTTCCTGTCGTCGGAATATTCCAGCATATTATCCGAAGTAAAAGCGACGCTGCCAAAAAGAAGTCCGTTGACAGCCAGCATCCGTTTCTGTCCCGGGGTCAGATCCAGGTTGTTTTCCCGGATGAAAAACACATCCGGATCGTTTCCATATGCCCTTCCATCCAGCTGACGCCGATAGAAGGTATTCAGAATGGCCTGGCGGGTAGACACTCTTTCCCGGTGTATCTTCTGCATTAAAGGGCTGTCGTCCCAGTCCAGCCCCACATCACAGCTGACACGGCAATAATCCACAAGCCCGAAGGCCGGCATCACAGGCACGCCGCAGCCCAGGATCAGCTTATCCCCGCAAAGCTCCCGCAGAAGCTCCATCGCCCGGATCATCCGGGCAGCCCTGCTTTCCGTCCGGGAGCCAAAAGGCGCCGCTCCATAAAGAAAGTCCAGCTTTACAAGATCGAAGCCCCATTCCTGAAAAACCTGGTCAAACGTATCCTGCAGATAATCGATCACCTCTGAATTATCGATATCCAGAGAATAAAAACCGCTCCAGTTGCAGCCGTCACACCAGGGCTCTCCCTTATGCAGATAGAACCAGTCAGGATGCTCCCGGAACAGGGCGGACTTTTTCTCTGCGACAAAAGGCGCCAGCCACAGGCCGGCCCGAAAGCCTTTTTCGTGGATCTCCTTCACCACGGGCGCAAGGCCATGAGGGAATTTCCGGGGATCCGTCCCGATCCAGTCCCCCACGTACCTTTCCCAGCCATCGTCGATCTGGAAAAAGCTCCCTTCGGGCAGAACCCCGGCGGCGCCCCTCAGATCTTCTTCGATGGATTTTTCATCGATATTCTGGTAACGGTTGTACCAGCTGGAATATCCGGCGATCTTCTCCTTTGTCCGCGCTTTCACTCCCAGCGCCCGGAACCAGCCGTCAAAAACCTCTTCCTCGGTTCCCTGCGCAATGAACAGGTCAAAGGCATGGAACTCTCCGCCGCAGATCATATTCCTGCAGTCTCTCTTGATGATGAGAAGACCTTTTCCGGCGTCATAGCGGAACATTGTATACCCGGGTTTCTCATCCAGAGAAGCGATCAGCCGGTATTGGCTTCCTTCCCGGAAGTAGCACCAGGAAAAACCGTGGGTAATTCCTTTCTGGTGCGGATACTTTACAAAATGATAATCCCCGTACCGGTCCAGATGATATTTCTGAACGAGGAGGGAAGGGAGATGCCTGATCCCCTTTGTGTAGTCTGTCTTCGTATATTCCGGGCAGAAGGTCCAGGTCTGATAGCCGTTCATGAAGATCCGTCCTTCATCGGAAAGAACGACCGGCATGGCCGCCTTGACAGACAGAAGCTCCCCCAGAGGAAGGTCCGCGGTGACATGCAGTTCCCCGGAAGCCTCTTCCTCTCCGCGAAAGACCTGCCCGTTCTTCATCAGTATTTTCCACTGCAGCATGGATGTACCTCCGCAAAAACAATGTAAACAAGATCAGGAATTCTTTTCTTTCAGCTTCCGGAAATTCTCCTCCACCACATCGTCCGTAAGGCGGAATTTCGCCCGGAAAAACAGAAGCACGAGACATAATACACAGATCGGCATGATCGTCATCAGAAGCCTGAGCCCCATCAGGGTGGAAGCTGACTGCTGTGCGATGGGACCTTCCTCGGTATTTCCCGCCAGACCGATAAAGTCAAGGCCCAGCCCCACAATGAGGGCGGAAAATCCCGAAGCAGCCTTTACCACGAAGGTCTGCATGGAGAAGATCACGCTCTCCTCTCTGTGGCCGGTCTTCAGTTCTCCGTAGTCCACCGAATTGGAAAGGAAAACGGTAGTCAGTACCGTGAGGATTCCGTTGGAAGCAAATACCACAGCTCCCGGGATCATCAGAAGCACAAGATTTCCGGAATTTCCGGTCAGACAGAATACAAGGAGCAGGATATAGCCCAGAATGGCAGAGCCAAGGCAGGCTGCGAAGATCCTGGTATTTGTCAGCTTCTTCCGAAGCAGCGGATATACGATCATCATCCCCAGGATCTGGAAAGCCCCTCCGACCGTAGAAAACAGGGTATAGGTGCCCTTCCAGCCCTCTCCGCCCACATCATACT
>JAFOJB010000352.1 GCA_017420455.1 Blautia sp. | reverse complement strand
GGAATCGGATTATCATCAATGATCAGTATTTCCTCCACCGGCGATGTCTGAGCCAGAATACTCTCGACAGAGCGCAGGATAGAAGACCATTCTCTTTTATACGTTGTAATAACGGCAGTAACCCTCAGCTCATCTGTTTTCATTTTTTCTGTTTTCCCCTCCCGATCACAAGAATATACTGTCATACAATATTCTCGGATGCCGATTTTGTAAACCCGCCGTTCATCCTTTTTCATTCTTAAAAACAGGAACTGATAAAACTGTCTATAGAATCCAGAATACGCTGTGTATTGGATTCATAGGGTTTAAAGGACAGATCTCTGATCTTCCCGAATGCTTCCTCCAGTTCTGTACAATCTGTACAGCCGTAGATCAGACCTGCTTCTTTGAATAACTCCACGATCTGCGTCTGATGATCGTCCACATGCTCTCCGAATCTTTCAAGCCTTGGCACCGCGATTACTTTTTTTCCCTTTTTAACGGATCCGACAATTACGCCCGTTCCTCCATGTGTGAGAACAATATCCGCCTCCTGGATATGCGCGTCAAATTCCTCTTTTGATAAAAAAGGCTGAAATTCATAATGCCGGGGCTTGTAATCACTGTAACCTGTCTGCGCAAATACCGGCTCATGGATACGCTCTTCTTCTATCATTCTGTCCAGTTTCTCAAGTAACCGGTTAAACTGAAATTTCTGCGAACCTACCGTTACAAAAATCATCGATTCTCTCCCATCATATAATCTCTGCAAAAACGATTCTATGCATTCCAGACTTAATCCTTAATAAATTCCACCCAGATATATTGCATCCGGAAAAACTTTCAGCATGGATTCCCACTGTACATAGAACTGATCTGCAAATCTGTATAGAAATTTACCTGATATTGTCGGTGTTGTAACCTTTGCAAAGGATTCTATATAGATCAGTTTTTTCCGAAACAGCTTTGCCAGAAGACACAATGGAATCATGACAAGTACTCCCGTACAGATTACCACATCCGGCCGTTCTTTCAGAATAATCCGAAGAGAAGAAAAAGAATTCATTATCATCAGAACCGGAAAAAGAGGTTCTCTTCGATTCACCTGCTTCAGGAAATAAGTCCTTGGAAAGCCCGATTCCAGATGATAAACCGTACGCTCCGTTACAAGAAATCCGTCATATTTTTTTAACAGCGGCTTCAGCATCATCAGCTGCTCCAGATGCCCTCCTGATGATGCAGCGAAACAGATTTTTACCTTTTTCATAGTCTCTTCCTCTTTCTCTCCAAAGCCTGGAAGGCAGCCGCCCCGATAATTCCTCCCAGAGTATTAAAAAACAGGTCTGACAGCTGAAATGCACCTACTTTCAGGAACAGCTGTGCCATCTCAATCCCAAGACTGGTTCCGAAAGATATCAATATTGCCTTTCCGTAATAGCTTTTGGCTGTTATAGTGTCTGTACTCCATAAGTTTTTTTTCAGTGTCCACATAAGAAAAAACTGGAAGGGAACAAAGAGCAGAATATTTTCTACATTTTCCGTATACAGTTTTCCATTATCATAAAATCCCCAGACACCGAGAATATTTTTAAAAGGCTGCCCCCAGATCTGCCTGCAGAACAGAGTCTTATTCAGAAGCATGGCTGTATAGAAAACAAAAGCGAGGATCTTACGGAAATCCTTATTCGTTTTCAGCATTTCAATCCACTGTCTGATGCCTTCTTTGATACCATGTTCCCTGCAATATAAATACGCAAACATAAACAATATGGCTACAATCACAGAGATCCCAAAAATCTGGTAAAGTGTCTGCAACGTATCTCTGATGACCAAAACGATAAAATCCATTTGTCCGTCCTTTTCTTTTTTCCTTCCTTGTCTGTTGTCTTTCCTTGTCCAATGGTATGAAAACCTCAGTTTTCCCGTAAATCCGAGAAGGATTCAAAGATCCTGAACCCGATCATCCCAATGACCGCCCCCAAAGTGTTGGCGATAATATCATCTACATCCGCCTGTCCTCTATTCAGGAGCATCTGTACAGATTCGATCATTGTCGACATGAAAAGGCCGGCGGGCAAGACTCTGGATACAAATGTCAGCTCCTCAGGATCCATCATCGCAAAGAGGAAACCATATGGGACAAACATCACAACATTCAGGAACATATGTCTGACAGGCGCAAAGGAATGCATG
>JAFOJB010000351.1 GCA_017420455.1 Blautia sp. | reverse complement strand
TATCTGGATGAAGAGCGTTTCCAGCATACCCTGGGTGTCATGTTTACCAGCGCGGCACTTGCCATGGCGCATGGGTACGATATCGAGGACGCTCAGTGCGCGGGTCTTCTTCATGACTGCGCGAAATGCATCCCGAACAAGAAAAAAATAAAGCTCTGCGAACAGCATGATATAAAGCTTACTCCCTTTGAAAAGGAACATCCCGTCCTGATCCACGCGAAGCTCGGCGCCTATATCGCCGCGAAAAAATATGATATCGAGGATGAACGGATCCTTTCCGCCATTTCTTACCATACTACCGGAAAACCGGAGATGAGCGTGCTGGAGATGATCATCTATATCGCGGATTATATCGAGCCCATGCGGTTCAAGGCTCCGAACCTTACAGAAGTCCGGCGGACAGCCTTCCGGAATCTGGAGGAATGTATGTACCTGATTCTCAGGGATACCATGGATTACCTGAACAAAAATCCCATGGATCTGGATCTTACCACCAGGGATGCTTTTTTGTATTACAGCAGACTTCATATGAAAAAGATACAATAATTCAGGAATATTTATCGATATGGTTATATGTGCGGTGTTTTCAGCATGAAACGGCTGATTGTGTTCACAAGTATATGGAAATGGAGGTAGATCAATGTCAAAAGAAAGAGAAATGGCAGTTCTGGCAGTCAAAGCCCTGGAGGAAAAGAAGGGGCAGGATATTAAAGTCATCGATATCCACGAGGTATCTGTCATCGCGGAGTACTTTGTGATCGCCAGCGGAACCAACCTGAACCAGGTACAGGCTATGGTGGACAACGTGGAAGAGACCCTGGGCCGTGCGGGATACGAGCCGAAGCAGATCGAAGGCAGCCGGAATTCCTCCTGGGTGCTGATGGACTACGGCGATATGATCGTGCACATCTTTGACGAAGAGAACCGGCTTTTCTACGATCTGGAAAGAATCTGGAGAGACGGTAAGCAGCTGGACATCAGCGAATTTACAGCAGAATAAATGATTCGTCTGCAAAAAATCTGTTCAGCGGAATGGTGTTTTTTTACACCGGAATCATAAAGCCGGTGGTCTGTATCAAAGACATTGGGAAAGACCACCGGCGCAAAAAGAAGCCCGCAGAAAGAAGAAAAAAATCTTCTTGTGCTGCGGGCTTTTCTTTTAAAACATTTTATTTTCAAAAAGCATTTTATTTTCAAAAAAACATTTTATCAAAAAACATTTAATGAAAGAAACGCATGACACCGAAAACCTTCCCGAGAATATTCAGGTCCCCGGTCACGATGATGGGATCCATATTGTCATTTTCCGGCTGGAGGCGGATATACCCCTTTTCATTGTAGAAGGTCTTGACAGTGGCCGAATCGTCGATCAGGGCAACGACGATATCCCCGTTCCTTACATCCTTCTGCTGCTTTACCAGAACCTGGTCCCCGTCTAAAATGCCGGCGTTGATCATGCTCTCGCCCTTTACATTCAGGATAAAGCACTGCTCATTGGGCATCATCTCCGCGGGGATGGGAAAATAGGACTCGATATTTTCCACGGCAAGGATGGGCTGCCCGGCTGCTACCGTACCGACCACGGGAACATTGACCAGCTCTCTGCGGGTCAGGTTGAAATTCTCGTCGATGATCTCGATGGCTCTGGGCTTTGTGGCATCCCGCCGGATATAACCGTTCTTTTCCAGCGCTTCCAGATGGGCGTGGACAGAAGAGGTGGATTTCAGGCCTACCGCATCACAGATTTCCCGGACCGACGGCGGAAAGCCTCTGCTGAGTATGGTATTCTTCAAATATTCCAGAATTTCCTGCTGTTTCGTGGTGATCCTGCCGTATGCCATATCCTGATCCTCCCGTGGGGTAATAGTGTGTGGATCGTTTTTGCCTGATTTCATGCAGATTATACCATAAAAAGAGCGGAAAAGCAAACAGATATTCGGAAAATATGTTCGAGGGGGATTGGTACTTTACAGCGGACGGATGAGAGAGCTTCACCTTCCGGTGCAGAACCCCGTCACCTGCTGATCCTCGGAGACACCGTCCAACATAGACTAAGACGCTCAGGAAGAGCCTTCGCGCCTAAGTCTATGTAGGGCGCTGTCTCCTCAGGCAGGCTCAAGGGGTTCTGCACCGGAAGGTGAAGCTCTCTCACCCTGTTTCCCGGCTGCCGCCAG
>JAFOJB010000350.1 GCA_017420455.1 Blautia sp. | reverse complement strand
AGCGCACTACATTCCAAGCAGATCTCTGGCGTTCTGGTATGCGATCTTCCTTGCGTACTCCGGATCCACGGATTCCATCAGAACCCGCATACCGTTTGCGATCTTTGGCGGACGGTGATTCATCCGATGTGCATCCGTCCCTGTAAAATCCACCAGTTTCTCCCGGAGCATCTGTTTTGTAAACGCTTTCCGTTCCGGGCTGTCGTCGGCTTCGAGGCTGTACAGATTCACCTGGATCCTGCATCCCTGCTCCTTCAGCCACCTTACATCCTCTATGCTCCTGTAGCTCTTTTCATAACGTTCCGCATGGGCGATCACCGGGATCCAGCCGGCTTCCTTCAGACGAAGCACACAATTTCTGATCTCTTCGAAAGGCTGCCCTTTCTGGGAAAACTCCACAAGCACATATTTTGTGCCGTTCAGGGAAAAAGCCGATCCGGACCTCAGTTCCTCAATGCAGTCATCCATAAATTCCGGTGAAAGAAACATTTCACATCCCAACCCCAGCGACAGATCCGGATATTTCTCCGCACACATCCTCTGTATCTCATTCCATCCGTCTCTCAGCTCATCAGTATGGAACAGACCGTCATCATGGGGAGTACATAGTATGCCCCGTACTCCCTGGCGGTAAGCACTTCCGATCATTTCCATCGTCATCTGCATATCTGTGCTTCCGTCATCTACCCCCGGGATCAAATGTGCGTGAATGTCTATGACAGGTATAGAGGACTGGTAATTCCAGGAGCACATATTCTCGATCCAGTCACGCTTTTGCAGGGACCGCAGCCATTCCTCCGGAATGGCCTCACAGCCGTAGAACAATCCGGCAAGACCACCCGCAACAGCGCCAACCGTATCGGCATCATCGCCGAGATTTACAGCTCTCGTCAGGCAATCGCGGAAGGACGCTGTCCCCACCAGGCTCCATACGGCAGCTTCCAGTGTGTCGACCACATATCCGCTGCTCCTGATCTCTTCCTCCGGAACCCGGGACAGCGCGGAAAGATCCGACAGCCTGCCAAACCTTGCTGCCTCCGCCAGATTCGCGGCATCCTGTTTATAGTAAGCGAAGCCGGTATCCAGTCCCTTCTGCAGGCGCTCCAGAAGGCTGCCGGTACCAGCTGCTGCCTCCCTCGCCATGAAATAATAAAGCCCGCCTGCCATCATTGCCCGGCGATGGTTGTGCGTCAGCAATGTGACCTGATGAACTGCTTCTACGGCTTCCTCAACCGTAACCGGGTCTCCCAGGCGCTCTTTTTCTATAAAATGAAGGCATACAGGCAGTATCCGCATGAGCGCGCCGTTGCCGTTGGCATATTCCCCGGTTTTCCCACAGGTTTTCCAGTCCGGCTTCTGCCTGAATTTCCTGATCGCGGATACGCAGGTAACCCCTTCATCAAATGCCTTCCCGAAAGGCGTGTACTTTCCATTACATAACCAGCTGACGAAATTCAGCATTATGTCTTCCGGGACAACAGCTCCGATCTCCCGTATGCTGTCAAGCGTGGCAAGAGCCATACTGCTGTCGTCCGTCCATGTCCCGGCCGGCGTCTCAAAAACGCCTCCCGCTTCCATATCGGTCACCGGTCCACGTGTTCTTACTTCATCCCTGCTCATGAACTGGACAGGATTCCCCAGGGCGTCGCCCACAACCAGCCCCATCATTCCATCAAGCCAAATGTTTCTCATCTGCAGTAAAAATCACTCCTTTCCCGCGAGTGGACACAGGGGACGGTGTAAACCTACTCTTTTGCAGCCAGAAAAACTCCCAGGGCAGTCATGCACAGGGAGAAGAGAAAGACTTCCCCGGCCCCATTCGTTGAAAATCCGGACAGAATACAGCCGAAAACCAGAAACAGGCCAATGCCCATAAGCACCTTTCCAATGAAAATGGTTCCTGAATAATCGCCTTTCCTTGCCGCGCCAACAGCCCCGATCACAAAAATCAGAAGAAACAGGAATATATACATGCTCTCTCTTCCTCCATCGATTCATTTGGGGAGCACACGGGAATCACATCGTTTATCATAATAGGCACAAAGCATCTTAGCCGCATACGATTTCCCGAAACGTCTGGGTCTGCTGACGCAGATCAGTTTATCTGAAGTTTCTATATTTTCATTCACCAGTGCGATCAGTCCGGTCTTATCCACATATTTTCCCCGAAGTATCTGCCGGAATCCATCATTTCCCGGATTTACATAGATTCCCAAACAGGTTCAGCCTCCCCTCTCATAAGGTCTGTATCGCCACGTTGGTACCGTGTACCCTTAAAGGTACACAGTACATGGTCTGGAGCCGGTATACTGCAGCAGAGAATCAGGGTGTTTCGGCTCTCATCTTTTCTGCTGCTTCCTCCCGCTGCCTGCACAGCTCTGCCCAGGTGGGACCGGTCCGAAGCATCCCGTTGAATTCCTTCATCACCTCGGGAATGTCTATCTGCTGCGGACAGACTGCCGCGCATGCGCCGCATCCGATACACTGATCCGGCCACTTCTCAGCCGGTGTGCCATCCATCTGCATCTTTACCGTCATTGCCGAGGCAAATTTCAGATCATTGTATCCGGCAAGAAGCATCGGAATATCCAGTTCCTTCGGACATCCGGCGCAGCAATATCTGCATGCTGTACAGGGAACCCCTTTTTTCAAGGTCTCTGCAATATCCAGCATCATATTCCACTCTTCCTCATCAAGAGGCGTCCCTTCGCTGAAGGTCCTTATATTGTCTTTCATCTGATCCAGGCTGGACATACCGCTTAATACCGTTGCAATCTCCGGAATATTCATGAGCCATCTGAACGCCCACGACGCGATCGACTCTTCCGGCCTCCTGGCTTTCAGTTTTCTATTATTCTCCTCGCCAAGATCCGTAAGCTTACCGCCTCTTACAGGTTCCATCACCATGACAGGAATCCCCCGGCTTCCCAGCAGTTCGACCTTTCTTTTTGCATCCTGAAGCGTCCAGTCCAGATAATTAAGCTGAATCTGGCAGAACTCAATTCTGTCTCCCAGGAAGTCAAGTATCTCCTCCAGATTCTCTGCCCGCGCATGAGTGGAAAACCCAAGATGTCTGATCCTTCCGAGCTCCTTCTGCTTTACAAAATAGTCAATGATACCGTAGTCCCTGTTTTTGTAAGTCGGAAGGCTGTTCTCGTATATATTATGAAGCAGATAAAAATCAAAATATTCTACACCGCATTTTGCAAGCTGCTCATTGAATATCCCCTCACAGTCATACTTCTTCATGAACTGATGACCGGGGAATTTCGTTACCAGCCTGTAGCTTTCCCTCGGGTATTTCGAAAGGGCCTTTCCGATCGCAGTCTCTGACCTGCCGTCATGGTACGGATAGGCTGTATCAAAGTAATTCACGCCATGCTCCATGGCATAATCCGTCATTTCGTTAACCTGTTCCTGATCTATGCTTCCATCAGGAAGAAGCGGAAGTCTCATCGTCCCAAAAGCAAGCCTTGATATCTCTTCTCCACAAGCGTTCGAATACTTCATCACTTTTCACCTTTTCTTCCATTCCTTTCAAAAACTCAATACCAGGGAACTGTCCATAAATAACCTGTATATCTGGCGCGTCTAAATCCACACAGGCTGCGTTGCTGTATTCCAATCTTATTCTACTACAACCAGTGTGACTTTTCTACAAAATAAGACAAGGAAGAAATGTAACAGGGAAACCGCGCACACGGGGACGGTCCTTTTGTGTCAGACGCACACGGGGACGGTTCCTTTTTCTCACTTCTCTATTGTGAGAAAAAGGAACCGTCCCCTTTTTTCGCTTTTATCCTGTTATTTTCCCTGCGCGAGCAGCTGGAAGCTGTATTCCATGGCT
>JAFOJB010000349.1 GCA_017420455.1 Blautia sp. | reverse complement strand
TTCCGAAAAATGCTCAAAAAAGACCCAGAACAGTTTTTCCATGATCTCTCTGTTCGCCGGCTCCATGGTATCCAGCCGTTTTTTCATGACCGGCAGATATTTCAGGAAGCCATCCTGCAGTTCCGAGACCGTCTCGACGCCGGGAGCCTCCAGAACCGAAAAAAAGTCCTCCACAAAGGAAATCCGCTTTTTCCTGTCGATCCCCGCGATCCATTCATCGATGACATCTCCCAGATATACGGCATTATCGGTCAGGGAGTTTGCTTTCAGAAAGCCGTTCCCCATGATCTGCCAGGAAAACCCGTCATGCTGAAGAACTCCTCTGGAATCGCTCTTGATAATCTCAGGCGTCGTCTGATGTCCCATCAGCATACCGATGACAGAGCTCTCCGGGATAATCCTGGTGATCCTTTCCCGGATTTCCTGATAACTCTTTGTCAGCATGGTTTCATTGAGGAAGCCCGGTCCATCGTTGGAGAAAACATGTTCCACCCTGCAGCGGACGGACGGGTCGCAGAAGGCTGCTGCATAGACTGCCAGATTTCCACCCTTGGAATGGCCGCCGACCAGGATTTTTCCCTTCGTCTCACCTGCTGCGGCATTTAAATATTTCACTGCTTCCTTCTGTGCCTTCACAATGCCGCCGGAAAGCAGGAAATCCTCCTTCCAGCCCAGAATCGTATTGTCCGTACCGCGGAAAGCCACATAGCAGCCGCCCTCCGGCAGCAGAAACTGCACTGCCGAAAACTGCATGGATTTTTCTTCGATGATCCAGTTTACGTAGTTCCTGGCGGTCAGCCCTCCGAAGCGCCGGCTTTCCCCCATGGCCTTCAGAACGGAAGGCGCATGGCGGATAAAGGAATGATCCGCCTTCAGCTCCTCTTCATTATACTTATGAAAGAATTTTCCGGAAAGCTCCCGGATGGTGATCCCCGGTTCCCCCGGTCCAGGGGCGATCCCGTCAAGATTTACATATGCACAATAAGAAAATACCAGATTGTCCACTTCATTGAAGGGATCCGCCTCAAAGGAAAGATCTCCTCTCCAGGCTATATAATCAATGACATTAGGCATTTTTTTCTCCTTCCTCCCTCGCGCAGAGCGGACGTTCCTGCCTGATCTCCCACCATGCAAGACAGGCTTGTGTCCAGGCTTCCAGCGCCAGATCGGTTTCTGCAGCAGTTACCTGCTCTCCGGAAGTTATCATTTCTTCAGCAGGTACTGTTCCATCAACAGTTATCGTTTCTTCAACAGGTATTGTTCCTTCAACAGGTATCGTTTCTTCAGAAGCTGCGGCCGCTTCGGCAGTTACCGCCTCTTCAGCACCTGCCGTCTCTTCAGCGGTTCCTGCTTTTTCTGCAGGTTCCCTTCCCCCGCTCCGGACAGCAGTGCTGTTTTCTTTCCTGCCCCGGATAATGGTCTGCAAATAGTCTTTCTCCCGTTCTCTTTCCCCCTTTTCCAGCAGTGCCGCCGCCTTCTCCCTGGCCTGCTGCATCTGTTCCTCCGCCAGTGAGATCCGCCAGTCATACCAGGATTCCTCTGTGCTGATTTCCCTGAGCCGGTGTTTTTCCTTCTCCGGCACCGACCGGAACTCCTCCAGCAGAGCCTTGTCCTCTGCGCGGATCAGTCCCGGCACCGACCCCTGCGCCGACTTTCTTCTGCGTTCCAGATAATGCTCATAGCCAAAGGGATAGTAATGGGCCTCTCCATTCTCAAAAACCAGCACTGAATCTGCCACCTGCCGGATAAAGTACCTGTCATGGGACACAAACAGTATGGTTCCCCTGAAGGCTGAAAACGCTGACTCCAGTGTTTCCTTCGCCTGGATATCCATATGATTTGTGGGTTCATCCAGGATCAGGAAATTCGGTCTTGCGGACAGAAGTTCGCACAGCACCAGACGGGCCTTCTCCCCGCCGGAAAGACTGTCGACCCTGGTACCGGCGTCCTTCCCGCGAAAAAGATACGCTCCCAGAGTCTGCCTGACCTCTTTATCCGTCAGTACAGGAAACAGCTCGTGATAATGCTCTGCCACTGTCTTCGTGGAAGATATTTCCGCGCTGTTCTGATCAAAATACCCTGTAACCGTCCGTTCCCCCAGAATGCAGGAACCGGCCAGAGGGGAAAGAAGCCCTGCCGCGGTCCGGAGGAAAGTCGTCTTTCCTGTCCCGTTTTCCCCGATGATCCCTATTTTCTGCCCGTTCCGGATCCGCAGAGACAGACTGAGAAGCGGCTTCTCATAACCGATCTGCAGCTCCTTCGCCTCCATCACCCATTTGTTTCCAGGAATCTGCGGCTCAATATCCCCCGTAAAGATATGGATCTCATCCTCCAGCGGCTTTTCCATCCGCTCCATCCGCTCCAGGATGGTCTTCCTGGAGCGGATAAAGGAGGCTTTTCTGGGCTTATGCCGGAACCGCTCGATCAGTGCTTCAAGCCGCTCCACCTCCTGCTGCTGCTCCTCATAGGCCTTCCGGATCCTTGCCGCCTCCTTCTGCCTCTGTTCGCGATACCTTGTATAGTTTCCCGGATATCTTTTCAGCTTCCCCCCGCGGAGCTCATAGATCACAGAAGTAACCTGATCCAGAAAAAAACGGTCATGGGACACGAAAACCACTGCCTTCGGGTAGGTCTTCATATACTCCTCCAGCCAGACGACGGTTTTTATGTCCAGATGGTTGGTAGGCTCATCCAGAAGCAGAATATCCGGCTTCTGCAGCAGCAGCCGGATCAGGACGATCTTTGTCTGTTCTCCGCCGGAAAAAGAGGAAATCTTCTTCGTTTTGTCCTCCTTCCGGAAGCCGAAGCCCGTAAAGATCCTGTCATACTCGGTTTCAAAAAGATACCGTTCCCTGGAGAAGGGCTCCAGTTCCATTTCCGGAAGTCCCATTTCCAGGAGTTCTGCCACAGTTCTTTCCTGATCCTCTTCTCTGGTCTGGCGCAGGAATCCCACGACAGCCCTGCGGGCTGTCCGTATGCCGGGACCCTGCCTTTTATCATCCCGGTCCAGGGTGAGCTCCCCGGCGATCAGTCTGAGAAGGGTGGTTTTACCCGCGCCGTTCTTTCCTACGATCCCGATCTTCTCATTGCCGCGTATCTCAAAATCAATATGGGACAGGATTTCCCTGCCCCCGGCAGATACCGTCCCATCCCGAATTTCGTACAACATTTCAGCTCCTTCAGATCAATCCGAAATGCCTGCAGGCATTCCATATTCCATCCTCCTTCAGGGAGGTGGTCACATAATCCGCAGCTTCCTTGATGACTGCGGTACCGTTTCCCATGGCGATTCCTGTCCCGGCTGTCTTCAGCATCTCCAGGTCGTTGATACTGTCGCCGAAGGCAAAGGTATCCTCCAGCCGGATTCCGATCAGCTCACAGGTTTTTCGTATTCCGAAGCCTTTGTTATAGCCCTTCGGAACAATCTCCGCCACTGCTTCATTGTGGATCATGAAATCAAAATCCTTTTCCAGCGCGAAAAACAGCTTTTCCCTGTCCGCATGGTCCGTGGCGCAGGAAAACTTCTGGACTTCCCAGCGGCCCCAGTCATCCTCGATGTAGTGAAGATCCTCCTGCATCTCACTGATCAGCTTCGCGGCAAAGGGATCCCCTTCAAATTCCCCCCTGTTCATATACAGATAATCTTTTCCTTCCAGGATCGGCCGGACGCTGCATTTTTTCATCAGCTGAAGGATACCGGCCAGAAAGGAATTGTCCAGTCTGTAGTAGAAAATGGTATCCCCCCCGTACTCGATCATGGTACCGCATCCGGAGACGATCCCGTCGAAACCGATATCCAGAAGCTTCCTGTCACGGATAAAAGCCCTGGAGCGTCCGCTGCAGAGAAATGCCAGATGGCCATTCTCCCGCAGACCCTTGATGGCCCTGATCGTGCTTTCCGGAATATCATTATGGAAATCCCAGATCGTTCCGTCTATATCAAAGAAAACCGCTTTTTTTGCCGCCATAGATTCCTCTTCCTATTCCTCGTCCTTTTTTGGTACGGTGATTTCTTCTTTGCTGTAATCGTAAAGGTCGTACCTGCCCTCCAGTTCCTTATCCAGATAATAGTAGTGCAGATTTTCCATGTTCAGTACAGACCGGACCGCCCAGCAGGGAGTCTCTTCCGGGTTATATTTTCCGGAAACCACAAGCCTCCTGCCGTCTGCTGTCCGGTATTCTGCTTCCACAGTCAGTTTTTCTTCTTTCTTTTCCGGATTCCCGAAGGCTGCAAAGGATGCGTTTCCTACACGCTCCAGGAGCAGAATTTTGGAAACCGCGGAGAAAAACGCCTGCTGCTCCGGAACCTCCTGTGCCGCCTCTTCTTCGGAAAGGGGCGTAAAGCTGTAGGGAAGCGAAAGCCCCAGCTTTGTAAACAGCTCTTCGTCTATTTCCTCACCTTCCTTCAGGGCATTTGCCTTCCGGAAATCCGCAACCGCCTTTTTCGTCGCCGGACCCATGATGCCGTCCGCCGTGCCGCAGTCAAACCCGGCCTGATTCAGGGCTTCCTGTACCTGCTTCACCATACCCGGGCTTTCCATCAGGACCTCCGCGCCTGCACCTTTTCCCGAAAACAGCACTGTACCACTTAAGAATACACAGAGCAGCAGTGCTGCCGCACCTTTTCTCTTCATCTTATGCACCTCATTTTCATCTGATCTGTCAAGTCAGGAGAGCAGACAAACACCGGAAACACATCCGTGCCCGGCCTGCAGAGCCGTGCACTGCAGCCATTTCGGACAGTCTGTCTGTTTACACACATACCATACCCGTTCATCTTACCATTACCCAAAGGGAAAAGGCAATACCTGCTTTATTACAGTCCCCGGCCGGTGTGAGAACGTGAACTGTAACCCTTGCCTTATTATAAGGCGCGGATATAAAAATTACTGTTCTTTTTTCTGTGATGGTGTATAATAGATAAAAGCTGAAGCTGTGTGGACTCTTTGCAGCGCGGTGTCAAAAAAACAGCAGAGTGATTCTTCACCTCCCGGATGGGATCCAGGCTTTTCTCATCAGCGGACCACATGGCTTACTCTGTATATTGAAAGGAGAACAAAATGGATCTTACAAATGTATTGTTAAATGGTATGACCTCTAAGACAGCCCTTGATTCTATCTCCAGGAAGACAGGCGGCAGCCAGGATCAGATTTCCGGACTGATCTCTTCCGCTCTCCCCCTGCTCATGAGCGCAGTGACTCAGAACGCCTCAACGCAGGAAGGTGCCTCTTCTCTTCTGGGAGCCCTTTCCCAGCA